>CAZLDP010000552.1:0-2263 GCA_964558145.1 uncultured Prolixibacteraceae bacterium
AGCGCGCGTCGTTCGGGACGACGAGGCCGCTGGTTCGAGTCCAGTCACCCCGACCAAGCAACTGGTTGACTGAAAATCAAATAGTTGCATTTTACAAGCCGTCACGTGCAGTTTTTCCGATGCGCTAATTATTGGGCTATAATGCCAAGAAAGGCGCTGCTAAATCGAAAATGACGATAGAAAATAAAATAAAGAAAAACCGCCACCTGTATTAATGGGGCTTGCAAATGATACAGGGAAGTGCGGAGCAAGCCTCAAGGGGTTCGACTTCCCGAGTGCATTGGTTGCAAATTGCGTAGGAAACGCTGAAAATACACGGACAACAGTTGCGACTGCAAGAGCTTTAAAAAATGCTTCTGAGCTAATGAAAGACGATGAAAACATTAAATTCTTTCAGCTTCTTGAAACAATTACAAAGATCGCGGACAAAGGGAAACATACTTTTATGATTGGGGATATTCAGCAAATGACCAAGCAATAAAGCTTTACCGCCAAATTAGTTCATCGATTCGCTTAAGACCCCAGCTTATAGTACTGATAAAACACAGTGATTAAAAAAATCATAAACGCATTCTTTTTAAATTGCCATTTTATAACATTGAATATTACCATTTGCCGGATTTTTTGGAGTTTGAAAAAAAACGATAAAAATTAATTTGAAAATTACAACTTTGTAACTGTTTATACGTCTTACTATAAATACCTAATAAGAACGGCTTTAAATTAAGCTGGATTATGAAAAGTCAATATTACAAATGCTCAGTCGTATCCTTCTTACTGCTTTTTTTTCTGGTTGGGGGTTGTGAAAAGGAAGACTATACACTTCCCGTTGAGTTTAAATTGGATTTCACAATTAAAAACGAAGATATACTCGGAGGCTCAGTAACGATTGATGAGATTGGCTTAGGATTAAATTCCATAGATATCCGCGGTTACAGAGAACAAGGTGAAGATGTTTTTTTTACAAGGGACTTTGACAATGGAAAAAATTTCATTATAAAACCTTCTTCAGTCAGTATAACCGAAAGATTTGACATTCCGCAGGGTACGTATAACCCTATCTCATTTTCATTCACATTTAAACCCGATGCAAAGGAAGGTGATATAATGGACGACGTACTGGACTGGATTGAAGATTTTAATGATGATGATGATGATGATGATGATGATGATGATGACCTGGAGGAGCTGCAGGAGGATTTGGGATACATCATTGAGGATTACCTTGAAGATATAACCCCGTGTATTATGGTGAAAGGAAAGTTTACTTATAAAGGGAGCACCAAACGAATTGTTATGGTAGTGAACGATCCCTTATCTTTTCAAATTCTTGGAAAGAACAAAAACGGGGGCTCAGAAATAGTTCTCGACAAAGACATGATGAATCATGGAAAACTACAAATCAATCCTTCCTATTGGTTTTCTGTTTTTACTACTTCTATGCTGAATAATGCATTTGTTGGATTAATCGATGAAAAAGAATACATCTTCTTAAGCAAACATGTTAATAGTCAAATATATGGGACTATTTTTAACAGAATACAAGAATCAACCACTTTAATAATAAACGAATAGACAATTGTTCTATGGTTGAGAAATCGTATGAAGATGATTTGGAATTGTTGAGAGGTTGCCTTGCAAATGACAGACGATTGCAAAAGGAACTCTACAAAAAATATTTTAAAACGATGTTTCAGATTTGTCTTTCATACAGCGGTGACAGGGTTGAGGCAAAGGATATTTTGCAGGAAGCATTCATCAAGGTGTTTACAAACCTCGAAAAATTCAACGCTGCTAACTCACTGGAGGGTTGGATTAGGCGAATCGTTACCAATACCGCCATTGATTATTTCAGGAAGAGAAAAAGACTCGTTTTTCAGGATGAATTTCCAGAAGTACCGGATGAAGAGGAAAGGGGAAGTTTTACTTTTCAGGAACTTACAAACGATGTTATCCTATACTTTGTGAAACAGTTACCCGACGGGGCAAGGGTTGTGTTCAATCTTTTTGCAGTTGAAGGTTTGCCGCATAAAGAAATTGCAGAAAGGCTTGCAATTGCAGAGGGGACTTCAAAATCGCAATACAAAAGGGCGAGGAATCTTCTGAAAAAATGGCTCAGCGAATATGAACTCAATAAGCAATGAATAAAAGCAGGTTTGACATAGAATATAAAAAATGGCTTGAACAGGTTGATGTGGGGGAAGAAGATTCTGTGTGGAACGAAATACAGGATGAACTCGATTTCATAGAAACCTGGGATAAA
>CAZLDP010000553.1:0-2263 GCA_964558145.1 uncultured Prolixibacteraceae bacterium
CCCCACTTCAGCCCTCCGTTCTCACTGATGTAAATCTTACTGGTAATCTCGGTACGATCATAATTCCGCATGTCCAGCACCCGCCTTCCGTCGGTAAGTTCAGCTATGGCACATTCATTCACCTGTTCCTGAGGGGTGGCGCCACCCAGCTTCCAGCTCTTTCCGTGATCGTCGGAATAAATAATATGGGAGAAGTATTCATTGGTTACGGCTTCAATGTGGTCGCAGGGAATGATCAACCTCCCTTGTGCCGGGCCTTTTTCAGTCTGGATGCCATGACAGGGTCCGGTGGCATACCAGGTCCAGTTTGGCTTTTTCACCGATGTAGTGATTTCTTTAGGCGCCGACCAGCTCAGACCGTCATCGGTGGATTGTAAAACAAATACACGCCGGGTATCCTTGCTGTTTTGTACGATGATTTCGGATTCACTATCGCTACCCAGGTTCCAGGTGGAGAGCAGGAAGATGGTGCCCGTCGACCGGTCGACAACAGGCGCCGGATTTCCGCAGACATTCAGCCCGTCGTCCCATATCACCGACAAGTCGCTCCAGGTTTTTCCACCGTCATGAGACCTTTTCATGACCAGGTCGATGTCGCCAGTATCGGAGGAGCTGTTTTTACGGCCTTCGCAGAAGGCCAGCAACGTGCCTTTTGTGGTAGTCACGATGGCCGGGATCCGGAAGGTGTGGTAGCCTGAAGTGCCGCTTTCAAAAAGCCAGGTCAGTTTACTGACCGGAACCAGGTTTCCGGAAGCTCCAAACTCAACAACCCGCATGGCACTTCTCCAGGGACGTAATGCCAGAATGCCGTTCAGGGATCCTGTTAACACTTTGGAAAACAACTTCTCCCCGTTGATCAGAAAAGAAACTTCAGAACCAGCAAGCGCCACATCGGCATCAAAGGGAACACCTGCTTTTATTTTCCCTTCTGAACCCGGAACCGGGGAAGCTTTGCCGAAAAGAGGACCTTCCACAAAAAGGGCAGATCTTCCGTCCTCTGATTTCACATCAAACCCAAAATGGTTGCCGCCAATCATCAGGGAAGCTGCGGAAAAGTTGAGTGAATCGAGACTTAGCCTGACATGCACCCGGAAGTCACCTTCAGCCGGTAATTGTCCGGCCACCAGGTAATTGTTCACTCCGGAACCATTCAGACTGCCCTTTGAGGTCGTCCAGTTCACACCGGAAGAGACAAGATCTGAAACTTCGCCCTTTTTAATGAACCAGAATTCCGGCCGGACTTCTGTCAGGTTCCGGCAACCTGAAAACAGAACAGTCAGGATCAGCATCTTTGTCAGAAATTGAATGGTAGTTTTCATCATAATATAATTTTGGTTTTAATGATACACTGGAACTCACATAACTGAAAATTATATAAATACGTGTTTGTGCATTGGGCCCATGCGGGTTTCATCTGTTAAACTCAACTAAGTCAACTTCCGGCTTCGTCATACATGGCCAGAATATTTTCCGTGGGAATGTCATCCTGAAAATTATGGGTGGGCCCTATGAAATAACCTCCTCCAGGCCCCATAATACGGATCATCCTTCTGACTTCTGCCTTGACCATCTCCGGAGTTCCGTGAGGCAGTAATTCCTGTTCATCTATTCCTCCGGAAAAGGTGATCAAGTGCCCGAATTCCTTTTTCAATTCCGCAGGATTCATCCCGGATGCACTGACCTGCATCGGGTCAATGACTTCCACTCCCGTTTCAATGAAAGACGGAATCAAATCCCTGATGGCTCCGCAGGAGTGCTGGTAATAATGGGCCCCGTACTTTTTGGCAACATTTGCCATAGCCCGGAAGGCAGGCTGAAAAAAAGCTTTCCAGGTATCCACATCCATGATAAGTCCCTGTTGAGTGCCGAAATCATCGCCAATCCTGAAAAAATCGATCCGCCCATTTGCTGAAGAAAACAACTTTTCAATAAAAGCCAGATGAAATTCCAGTACCTTTCCGATCAGCTTTTCCAGAAACTGAGGGTTGATAAACGGATCGGTAAAACTTCGCTCAATGCCGATCAGGTTTTGAACGGGATATTGGAGGAGACCTATGGCAAGACGATATTTATCAATGGCCGTCTGCCTGTTTGCGGGATTGACCCTATATAGCCATGAAGTGTTTGCTGCCGGGAAAACACTTCGAGTTGCTTCGGTGCAAATGGAGGTTACCCCTGACTTGGGCCGCAACCTGAACCGCATTGAAACCGGTATCCGGGAGGCGGCGGCCGCAGGCGCGCGTGTGGTGGTCTTCCCCGAAAC
>CAZLDP010000554.1:0-2244 GCA_964558145.1 uncultured Prolixibacteraceae bacterium
CTGTATTGGTGCCATGCCATGGAAAAGCTCAGGAGCAGAAGGAGAAAGGCTGCCAGCGCTGAATAGAAGGCTCCCTTTTTCAGGGCTGTTGACCGGCTGAAAAGATAACCGCCCGTTAGAATCAGAAAAAGGATAAAACACCAGGTACTGATTTTTGCCCAGCCATCGGCTGAAAAGTTATTGGCCAGGTTGCTCCACCAGCGTGCAAAAAAGGGTTTGGGGAGTTGCTCCAGGTTGTCGACTACGAACTGATTGGCGATGCGGAGATTAAAATCGATATCTTCATTTTGCGGAGCAAGTAATTTGGCCCGTTCATAGTTGAGGATGGCCTTGACATGTTCGCCATTTTTAAAGCAGGCATTCCCGAGATTAAAATAGACTTCAGCCGATTCTTTCCCCGAAGCCAGAATCTGTTCATATTTTTCCGCTGCTTCCCTGTATTCCTGAGCCACATAATGGCGGTTGGCTTCTTCCAGCAGCGTTTTCTCGCCGGAGGCATGGACCACCAGGGCTGACAGGACGAAAAGGATGGAAATAAGTCGTTTCATCGTGTTACCTTTTAATTTGTTTTTCCATTTTGCTGATCACGGTTTCAGCTTTGTCGTAGATCTCCTGCATGGCTTGATTTCCTGCAGCAGGGGCGAAGCGCGCATATTCGCATTGATCGGCAATGGTCAGAAATTCACTGATCAGGTCAGAATCCACGCTCCTTTTTTCGAGGCTTTCCACAGCGGTTTCTCTTTTCAGGTCAGCCGGCGGAATACTCAGTTTGTCGCTGAGGTATCCCCAGAAGGCTTTCAGCACACTGTCATAAAAATTTTCCGAATCCTGCTTTTTGAGGAAGATCGCAGCTGATTTCAGATGTTTTCGTGCCACACGGTTGGCTTTTTTATTCCTCATAAGGGCAATGTTGGCATTTTCTTTCATCTTTTTCCTGTACACAACTACGAAAACGGCAAAAGCTGCAGCAGAAAGGAGGTACAAGGCTAAGAACAGGTTGCTGCCAAAATATTGATATCCTTTGGAATGAAGCGGAAGGTTTTTCTGACTGATAAAGCGGATATCGCTCCCGATCGTCTGCAGATCCTGTTTCCTGACTGACCTGACCACTCCCTGGCCTCCGCCATCGCTCCCCTTGTTTACCTTGAGCTGGTAGGCGGGAGTGGTGCCTGATTGATACTGCCCGGTATTGGGATTAAACCACGATATGCGGATGGGAGGGATGGTGAAATTGCCTTCGTAGCGGGGCTGGAACAGGTATTCAACGGTTTTGGCGCCTGTCACCCCTCCGTCGGTAGCCCTCACATTGTCGGTAGTGCTGGGATCGTAAAGCTCAAAATCGCTACTGAGTTCCAGCTTGGGCGACTGGATCAGCCTGATGTTGCCGGTACCACTAATGGTCAGTTTCAGGGTAACCGCATCGTTGGTGGTTACCTCCTCCTGGCTTATTTCCGATGCTATCCTGAAATCGCCCACTCCGCCTGAGAAGTCGGAAGGTGCGGGCGGCAGATCTTTGACGGAAACGGTCACTGCATCGCTGGTGAGTTTAGCCCTGACGGTCTGCACCCCCGAAAAAAAGTCGTCGAAGAAGCTGCGTTGCTGAACACGCTGGTGCAACAAGGTGGTTATGCTGAACGGCTTGATGGTAAGCGCCCCTGTCTGTTGCGGAAATATCACGGTCTTTTTGAGAACCCCCACCTGGTAAATCTTGTCGTTGTAAACTTCCCGGTTGAAGCTGATTTGCTGGGGGATTTCAATATCCTGCGTGTAGAAACCTTCGAAGGTGGGAAGGTTCACTTCTTCAAATCCGGCAAGTGAAATGTTGGGACTGGCATACAGTTTTACCGTGGCAATGATTTGTTGTCCTTTGACTGCCTGCCTCCTGCTTAATTCCAGCCTGATAAAAAGATCGTTGCGGCTCACCGTTCCCTGTGACGGGCCTTCTTCGCTGCTTTCCCGCGCCTGGCCCTGAGGCTGACCCTGTCTGCCCTGGGGAGGAGCCTCACCCGGTACGACCTGGATGGTAAGCGAATTCGACTGGTAAACCTTGCCGTCCACTTCAATCGATCCCGGTCTGACAGTGAAACTTCCGGTTGATTTGGCCCTCAGGATATAGGTGTAGGAAAACTCCTGGCTATGGGTGGTTTTCCCGTTGATCATCTGATAGCTTGAAGAGGAGGCAAAACTGGGCCCCATCAATACCTCCAAATTACTCAGATCGGGCAAGGTGCGATCTTCTCCTTT
>CAZLDP010000555.1:0-2224 GCA_964558145.1 uncultured Prolixibacteraceae bacterium
GCAATAAGATCATGGACTCCTGCCAGGGAGGAAGCAAGGTTGCTTGTAGCAGCAACCTTCGGATCATATACTACTGCACCTTTAATTTCATTTTTGAATATCGTGACAAGGGCAACCACATCTTGTGCCGAATCCACCTCCGCCCTTGATAACCACCTGTCCTTGTTTCTGTATTTGTTCCACCAGTAACGGTCAATATTTACCCCTGCAGTGTTCACATAGAAAAGATATAATTTCGGCGCATGCCTGTTTACAATACCTTGCAGTGTTGAAACGGCATGCACGTGATCCCAGATTTTTAAAGCATTTTCAGGATTTCCCGGATTAACCGCGTTCAGATAGTCCATATCGAAAGTACAAACTGTTCCTTCCAGAAACCGGGATTTTCTGGTTTCTGACTTTTCACGGGGATGAGATGGCACACTGCCTCCTGACAATATAAATCCCAGGATACCAGGGAGTATCAATCGGAATAAGAGATTTCTGAACCAGATTAAAATCATGAGATCGTCAATTAATATCTAAATCAAACAGTTCGGGTTCCTCATGATGCCCCTAATTGCCGCCCACCGTCACGTTATCCTTCACAATACCATTTTCGGCATGGTTTTCAATTCCGGCCTTTCCTTTCAGCAGATTGTGGGTAACAATGGCCGCTTTTACTTTTTCCCCGATAAAGACCTGGGGACTTCCGGTCATGAAATTACATCCTCTCACAACAATGGAGCCTCCGGTTGCCTCAATAGAATAGCGGCCTTCCCGATTCCTGTCCCATTGCATGAAGATACAATCCGAGAAAGTGACAACACCCGTTCCATCAATCACCGCATTCTGATTGCAGGGTCCCCAGAAGGCACAGTTGGAAAAAGTAACATTGCCGTTGTTTTCAGCCCTTACCCTTACCATCACGGGATCTTCGCCATTCATCGCCACGAATTCACCATTGGTGATCAACAGACCCATCGGAGCACATTTTTCGACTAATACTGAAGTATGGCAGGCATCGGCCCCGATGCCCAGAAAATTGCCGTTGCAGACACCCTGTTTACTTCCGCCAAATTTGTATCCGACCCGGTATCCGTAACAAAACGTATTCAACACATAGTGCCAATCGGTCCGTTCAAAGATAAAGGCTTCCCCATTGGCTTTCTGCCAGTCGAAAAGTTCAGGCTCCATGCTCCACCAAGGATTCCAGTGCACATTTTCTATGCGTCCGATGTCATAAATCCCATCCACGAAAATCCCCCTGCGCAATGGTTGTCCACTGATATTACGGATAAGTGCCCGCTCATTGCGGGAAGCATCAATTGCATTATAGGGGTTAAGCATTTCCACATCAAGCAAAGCCGGATTTTTTCCCCTCATGGCCACACCGTACGGGTAGGCATCCGGCTTCGCTTTAGGATCCTGGTCAGGCCAATACATCAACACGCCGCGCAAGGTACTGTTTGTATTGAGGGTAATAAACGGAACCGCATTCTCATCCCCTCTCCCGCCCGTAACCATGAAGGTTGTGCCGGTGTCGCCGGGTTTGGGCAATCCCTTGTCACGGATTCCATTGTGGGCCGGAACCGATTCAAAAGAACCTTTCAGGGTTACTGCTTGCGGGATATTCAGACTGCCTGAAAACAAATAAGTTGCCTTGGGGGCATACACGGTTCCTCCCCTGGGGCCCAGCGAATTTAATGCTTTTTGGAACGCTTCGGTATCGTCTGAAACCCCATCCCCCCTGGCTCCGAAATCCAAAACCGACACTGACTCCGTCACCTTTAACCCCGACTCCGGATTTATTTCGTTAAAATCGGTCTGAATGTCTCCATTATCCCGGTTAACCTTATTTTTTTGCCCATAAACGCTCACTGTAAGCAAACAGGCAATTGCCAATGCTACTGACTTCCTCATTGTTTGGTTTTAATTTTGATCTTTAAAAACTTCGGGTTATTCCGAATTAAACTGAATAATCACCAATTAAATCAGGTTCCGATGATCACCTGCTTACCTGCTTTCTCCTGTTTCCGGGAAAGCATCCAACTACAGGTTGCAGCATACCCATCATCAGATTATGGTTTGTAATGAAATGACTCTCCCCATGTCATAAAAAGAGTCGGATAGGGCACATTCCACCTCGAATAGTTTAAGGCATACGCTTCGCGGTGGTCAATCGAATGTCCCAGTTCGTTTTCATGAGCCGGAATTATTAATTTTGGGTTATATCCCTCTGCAG
>CAZLDP010000556.1:0-2219 GCA_964558145.1 uncultured Prolixibacteraceae bacterium
GGTGATAGGCAAGCGCTTCTTCTGCGTACTGCTGCATCCGGGAATCCACGGTAGTGTAAATTTTTAGGCCGTCGCGATAAAGGTCCCAGGTACTCCCGTCCCGCTTCTTGTTTTTATTGCACCAGCCATAAGCCGCATTGGTCTCCCACTCCAGAGAATCTTCCATGTATTTCTGGCGCAGGAAAGAGGGGTAATTTTTGCGTTCAGGTTTCGGGGCATTCAGCGTGAGCCGGAGGTATTCCCTGAAATAAGGCGCCGGCCCACGTTTAAAATCGACCCTGCGAAAGTTGAGTCCCAGGGGAAGTACCTTTACCGAGTCGAACTCCTGCTGGGTGATAAACCGGTATTTCTTCATCTGCGACAACACTACATTCCGCCTGTGCAGGGTCGTTTCCGGCCAGCGCACCGGATTATACATGGAGCTGTTTTTAGCCATTCCCACAAGCATGGCGGCCTCATGGAGTTCCAATGAATCGGGTTCACAATTGAAATAGACGTTGGCAGCGGTTTTGATTCCTACAGCCAGGTTCAGAAAGTCATACTTGTTCAGGTACATGGTCAGGATCTCCTCTTTGGTAAAGCTTCGTTCGAGCTTTACGGCAATAATCCATTCCTTGAACTTTTGGAATGCCAGTTGAAGGGGACCTGAATATTTCTCCCTCGGAAACAACATCTTGGCCAGTTGCTGCGAAATGGTACTTCCGCCTCCTGAACTGGTGTTGCCGGTTATAATTCCTTTGATAACCCGAAGAAGTCCCCTGAAATCAATTCCGGAATGGCGGTAGAACCTCACATCCTCAGTGGCTATCAATGCTTTTACCAAATGATCCGGCAAATCTTCATAGTTGACAAAGGTGCGGTTCTCTTTGAAATAAGTGCCTAACAGTTTCTCATCTTCTGATATGACCTGCGATGCCAGTACTGTCTCTGCATTTTCCAGATCCTCAAAGGTTGGCATGAAACCCAGTGTCCCCCGTGCAATCAGAAAAAAGATAAAGATGACGATAAGGGCAACTCCGGCAAATAGTCCCCAAAAGTACCTGATATATTTTCTTGTTTGATTGTTTTCGTCCGTCATGTGACTTACGTTTTAAAATGATGAGGCAAAGATATGAGGATTATTTGAACTTGAAATTTTGAACTTCGGGATTCATTTTTATTACTTTGCAGAAATTTTTAAAAAAGAAGTACGCTGAATGCCCGCAAATGAAAATCTCGTCATTGTTGAATCCCCGGCAAAAGCAAAGACGATCGGAAAGTTTTTGGGAAAGGATTTTGTAGTCACATCCAGTATGGGGCATATCCGTGATCTGGAGAAGAAAGGCTTCGGGATTGATATTCAGAACCAATACGCTCCGCAGTATATTGTATCGGACGACAAAAAGAAAGTGGTTGCAGAGCTGAAGAAACTGACCAGAGATGCCTCTGTGGTTTGGCTGGCTTCTGATGAGGACCGTGAAGGGGAAGCCATTGCCTGGCATCTCCGGGAAGAGTTAAAGCTCAATCCCGGCAAAACCCGGCGGATTGTCTTCCATGAGATCACCAAAGATGCGATTTTGCACGCCATCAGCCATCCCAGGGATATTGACATCAATCTGGTGAATGCCCAGCAGGCCAGGAGGGTTCTCGACCGGATTGTGGGCTTTAAAATATCGCCCGTACTGTGGAAGAAGGTGAGACCTTCTCTTTCGGCAGGAAGGGTGCAGTCGGTGGCTGTCCGGCTGATTGTGGAGCGGGAGCGTGAAATCATGGATTTTGAATCCGGTTCATCATTCCGGGTGACCGCTCTGTTCCAGGTGGTACTCCCTGACGGATCAAAGGCAGAAATCAAAGCGGAGTTGTCAAAGCGGTTTGAGAAGGAAGAGCAGGCCAGAGCTTTTCTGGAGAAATGCCGGGACGCACAGTTTACTGTTTCGGATGTGACCCGGAAACCTTTGCGCAGATCACCAGCCTCTCCGTTTACCACCTCTACCCTCCAGCAGGAGGCGAGCCGCAAACTGGGATTCTCGGTTTCTCAGACTATGACGGTAGCCCAGAAGCTGTATGAAGCCGGGAAGATTACCTATATGCGTACCGATTCGGTCAACCTCAGCGCTTTGGCGCTGAACACTACAGCACAGAAAATAAAAGAACTGCATGGAGAGACCTATTTAAAGACCAGACAGTATAAGACCAAATCGAAAGGGGCCCAGGAGGCGCACGAAGCAATCCGTCCCACC
>CAZLDP010000557.1:0-2219 GCA_964558145.1 uncultured Prolixibacteraceae bacterium
CAGGAAAAGCCTCCCCTGCCAGGTGTTGCGTTGTTCCAGCAGCTTTTCGACAATGGCTGAAAACTCGTAATTTTTGATTCCCCATGCCGGGGCGATCAGGAGTTCAGCCGGAGCCTGGCTGGTAAAGCGTTCCACCGTGATCTGGGGATTCAGCCATTCAAGGTATTCCACCACAAGTGAGGCATATTCCTCCGCGGTGAAAAGCTGGAACTGCGATGGAACTGTCTGGTATTGCCTTGCCATAACGGTTCCTTTGTGGATCTGCATCTGATGCAATTTCAAGTTATCAACCGGCAACCGGGACACCACCCTGGCTTGTTCCAGCCAATCGGCATGCGTTTCCCCCGGCAATCCCAGGATCATGTGAGCGGTAGTCCGGATAGCCCGCGACGCGGCTGCTTCCAGGGCAATGACCGATTCTGCAAAGGTGTGGCAGCGGTTGATCCGCTCCAGCGTGGTGTCGAGATGTGACTCCAATCCTATCTCCAATACCAGATAGGTTTTCAAGGAGAGTTCTGCCAGATAATCCAGGATCTCCTCATCAAGGCAATCGGGACGTGTGGCAATAACCAGCCCCACTACACCGGGATAGGACAACGCTTCTTCATACAGCTTCTTCAGTACGGGCAGCGGTGCATAGGTGTTGCTGTATGACTGGAAATAAGCCAGGTATTTTGTGGAAGGGTATTTATGGGCGAAGAAGCGAATCCCTTCCTCCAGCCGGGAGGTAATCGTCTTCCGGGAACTGCCGGCAGGAGGGGTAAATGAGGCATTGTTGCAATAGGTGCATCCACCTTTCCCTTTCTGTCCGTCACGGTTCGGACAGGTCATTCCTGCATCCACGCTGATCTTCTGCACCTTTTCTCCGCCGAAGATCTTCCTGAATGAGATTTGAAAATTGTGGTAACGCCCCTGGTGGTCCCATGAAAAATCCTGCATGGTTCTTCTTTTTCTGCCGGCCAAAGTTAAACAATGACCGTCAGGAACTCGCCTCCCCATGTTGAAAAAACAGATGAAAACTTTTCGTCTGTGACAGAGAAAAGGTCAGGCCTATTCAGGAAATTCATTATTTTTAAAAAATTAAAAATGTACCCTAATGTTTAGTGATAAAGATCTTCAACAGATAATCGGCCGGGGCAGTGATCCGCAGGAGATTTCCCGCCAGATTGACTATTTCAGAAAAGGTTTCTCCTGGCTCCCCGTGGTGAAAGCAGCTTCTCCCGGAAACGGAATTGTCAGAATCAGCGATCAGGAAATGGGTCAGTTGGAACAAATTTTCAGGGAGAAGGCTGCTTCGGGTATCCGGAACGTGAAATTCGTACCGGCTTCAGGAGCAGCCAGCAGGATGTTTAAGTCGCTGTTTGAGGCGCTGGGTGCACTGGATGCAGGGAAAAGTATGAAAGAGGTACTTGCCGGGAATAAGGATGCCAGGGAATTTCTGGAGAGAATCGACGATTTTGCCTTTTCAGGAGAACTGAAAGCTGCCGTGAAAAAAGCCGGCGAAGTACCTGATTTGTATCATCTTCTCGACTACCTGCTTTCACCAAAGGGTCTCAATTATGGTAATCTGCCCAAAGGTCTGCTTCAGTTTCATGCCTATGCAGGGTTTACCCGTACCCCCTTTGAGGAACACCTCGTGGAAGGAACGCAGTATGCACGCGACGGCCGGCAAGTGGTACGGCTTCATTTTACGGTTTCCCCGGAACATGAAGAGGCCTTCGGCTTACTTTTCGACAAGGTGAAAGATCAGTATGAAAACGAGTCAGGCGTCACCTTTGAGGTTTCCTTCAGCCGGCAAAAACCCTCTACCGATACCATTGCGGTTGATCCTGACAATGAGCCTTTCCGCGAAGCCGACGGTTCGCTTCTTTTCCGACCGGGCGGGCACGGCTCACTGCTTGAGAATCTCAATGACCTGGATGCCGATCTGGTGTTTATCAAGAACATCGATAATGTGGTTCCAGACAAACACAAAGCGCCTACCTTTACCTGGAAGAGGGTACTTGGCGGACTTCTTCTCAAATACCAGGAGCAGATTTTCGGATACCAGAAAGTGCTGAACGAAAAATATCCTCATTCCATTGAGAGCGGGTTCCTTGCCGAAGCAGCCGGTTTTCTGGAAAATACTCTCCATACCCTTCCTCCCGGTCAGCAGTATTATACTGAGAAGGAAGAGCTGGTGATGTACTTGCGTGAGAAGTTCAACCGGCCGTTAAGGG
>CAZLDP010000558.1:0-2204 GCA_964558145.1 uncultured Prolixibacteraceae bacterium
GGATATACATCCCATTGACCAGGTGTTGTGCCGCGATTTCGTTGCGGTTCTCCTTCTGCAGGGGATACTGTCCCAAAATCCGGCCGTTGAGGTCGTAGAGGATGGCGGTAGCTTTCCGGGGCACAGTGCCGTAGATGACGATCTTCTGGTTGGCAAACCAGGCGGAATAGCGGGGTTCCGGCTGCTCCACTTCCGCAGCAGGAGTAAGGTTCCCGAAGCTCAGGAAAAACCGTCCCGTTCCATAAGTGGGCCCGGGCAATGAAACCGTATAGCTGTCGGCCACGGTTTTCAGCATGGTTTTAACCTTCAACTGCCGGTCTTCGAGGATCGGATAAATTCCCTCTGGGAGAAGAATGCCATCGGCCTTAAAGGAGACATTTCCACCCTGGGGAAGATTCAGTCCGACAGGTACCTCCAATGTTTCGTAGCTGTTTTCGGGAAGACACTGGATGGCAAACTCAATTCCCTTCTTGTTGGTGACCAGGTCAGTATAGAGTCTGAATGAACCGGAACTCAAAGCACCTACGTCATACGAGGGGTCAAGGCCGGTGGTCATGTTTTCGTGGAAGGCAACCACCGTGGCTTGAACCTGGTTCCCGCTGTTAGCTAGCAGGGTAATCCCGTTCCAGGGTTTCACAGCAGATTTTAGCAAGCCACCGCTATGATGGAGCTGCATGTTGCTGGTGAACGAAATATTGGTGTGCGTTTCCACAAAACCGGGAACTACGTCCAGATCAGGATCAGGATGAGAATCTTCATGGGTATCCACATTGATCAGGAATCCTTGTCCGGGTTGTGCGAAACCGGGGTCATCTCCTCCGTAAAAACCACCTCCGGGGTAGAGAATGGCGGGATAGCCGCTGTTGCAGATCACCCGGTAGCCCGAGTTATTCCACACGTAGATAGCTGTATAGGAGGAATGTAAGGGATTTTCATTGACACCAAGGAAATTATCTGTCGAACCGGTCCCTGTAATACGAATCGCGGAGGTAAAGGGATTCCCAACGGCATTCCATCCATGCCTTGGTGCGGTCCGCTGAACCGGAGTAGTAATCGTCCCTTTGTTGAGGGCTCCGCTGAAAGGGATGGTACCCGAATTTTCTGTATAGATGTAATATCCCTTTCCATTAGTGAGAATTGGAGGGATCGAACCAACCGGGAAGTAGGTGGGGCCCATATTGCCCACTTCATTATAAACTCCGAATGCTTCCGTCGGTGAAGATGTTCTATTTTTAATTAAGTCAGCATTGCTGTTAAATGCCGAAGTGAAAACCGGAGAGGAGACCATATAATACCTCCCGGTATTAAGGTAGCGGTGGTAGGTCAAATAATCCCCTGTTTGTTTGCTGGTCAGATTCCCGTAAACGATCATGGAGCCGTTGCTTGTTTCGGAATCCGATTCGATGGAAGCGACTCCGTCCATGGTGATAGTTCCGCCAGTACTGATGGTAAGCTCACCTTTGGGTTGAATGGTTAAATCTCTGCATGCGGCAAGGGGTGACGATACAATAGGATAGTAGGTTTTACCGCCGGGAATAACTACATCGGTACAATGGCGCGGATAGAAATGGACAGAGCCGGGGCAGCAGGGATATTCCCAGTTATCGTTGTCAAACCAGTCACTGCTTTCGGTGCCTTTCCAGTAAAGAGTTGAAGGTAAAACGCTGACCACCACGGTTACTGGAGTCACCTCTTCACAATTACCCATCCGGGTATAAAGGGTATAGGTGGTTGTCTCGGTAGGATTGGCCACCACAGTTTGTCCGTCGCTGGGAGTCAGCGTTTCGCTGGGCGACCAGCCATACGTGATCGGGATAAAGCTTCCGGGAGGTACGTTCAGGTTGTCGATGGCCCAACTGCTTCCAGGCTGAGTGCTGCTATAGTAAAATCGTAGCTTAAGGTTTTGCTGGTCAACGAAATTGGAGAGATCCAGTTCAAATTCCTTCAATATTCTCGGATTTGTCTGGGTCGTACCTGAGCCTGTTCCATAATCAATTGTTCCTTGCGACGGGGTGTGTAAAACCAGCAGATCGGTATAAGATAACCCACCATTCACGGAGATTTCAATTTTAGCAGAGCATCCATTCATCAGGTGATAGCCCATCTCAAACTTCAGGACAGGATTATCTCCTCCCAGGAGGCTGAAAACAGGTGTTTCCACAGTGGTTTCACCGTATTGTCCGTTGGCAATGGCAATCTTGTTG
>CAZLDP010000559.1:0-2193 GCA_964558145.1 uncultured Prolixibacteraceae bacterium
GCCTTCCATCAGTTTGGCACACAGCGGCGATTGGGTCCATACTCCCTCGGGAACCTCATCCCCGCCCGTGTGGAAGATTTCCAGGGGTACCCCCGCCTCAGCATACATTTGAATGATATCGTCAATGACTGTCTCATAGAATTTGTATACCGATTCCCGGGCCACGCAAACTACATTGTCGTTGTAGTTTTGTGCCGAATTGTAAACCGACTGGTCTTCGGGATCGATAAGCCTGAACTCTTCGGCTTTCTCCTCATTGCCCTCTTTCATAAATTTCTGGTAGCGGGCTTCCATAGCCCGGATGGCGGCACGGGAGTGACCCGGGAAATTGATGGTCGGGATGATGCGCACATGCCGCTGGTGGGCATACTGAATGATCTCCTTGAAATCTTCGCGGGTGTAAAAACCGCTTCCCGTAGATCCTTCGGCACCGGCAAAGGGTCCCGATCCATAGGAGGGATGCAGCATGTCAATCCCGTCCTTGGTGGTGTGGCCCCTGCGGGAAGCGATTCCCGTCAGCTCCGGAAGTTCCTCGATCTCAATCCTCCATCCTTCATCCTCCGCGAGATAGAGTTCCATGGTGTTGAGTTTGTAAAAGGCCATCACGTCGACCATTTTTTTCACTGTTTCCTTGGTCTGGAAGTTGCGGGCCACGTCGATGTGGAGGCTTCGGAAGGGGAAGCGCGGGGCATCTTCGATGATAACCCCCGGAAGACCCGACTGGCCGGTGCTCATATCCCCGGGAACCAAGGCCATCAAGCTCATTATCCCATACCAGACACCGGCAGGATCGCGGCCGTAAATGAGGATGGACTGCTCCTCCCTGATCTCCAGCTTGTAGGCCTCTGCTGAAACTCCGTTGACTGTCAGGGGTTTTAACCCCAGGAAGATGGCGTTGGCTTTGGGCTCATCCGCTTCTTTGGGGGCCACGGCACTTCCGGCTATCTTACCCACCATAGCGGCAACAAATCCGGCCTCCTGTTCGAGGTTTTTCTGATAGAGCACTTCCGGCACATCGTTGAAAAGCGCTTTTTTGCCTGTAAAGATGACAGATACCGGGGTGGGAATAAGCACGGGCAGCTCTTCCATGGGTATATCGGTCAACTGAAGGTTTTTCCGGTATATCACTTCCGGAGTGGGAATGGGCTCGGCATCCTTCAGGTGGCGATTGATCTGTTCCGGAAGCGTAAAAGGCTCAATGGTGTAATCGGTAGCAGCAACCACCGCCTTTTCCTCTCCCTCCTTGCCGTAAAATACAAAATAAGGTCCCAAGGGAGCATCCGACTCCTTGATCAGCCAGGCTTCAGCCTCATAAACGATCTCTGCCTTTTCTCCGGGACTGAGTTTAAAACCTTCGGCAGGCGAGAGCTTGTACCAGTCCCCACTGAGGCGGGTGATCTGCACATTCCCCTCCACACTCCTAACCTCACGGGGTGTTTGGTTATAGAAAAGAGCCCAGTTGGCGGCATTAAGGGTGAACCGGCTGTTGTTGATCAGCGTAAACATAGCTTTTACCCCCGGCTGATCGGCATATTCATTGCTGATTACTTTCCAGCTTACCGCCAAGTCGCTGCCCGACGGAAACTTTTCATTGACACAACCTGATCCTGCAATCAGGAGCAAACAGCAAAAAAGATGGGTCGATATTATTTTCATAGCTGAAAATTAATTAGTTTGGCTTTCTATTTTTGTCTATAAAGGTAATCCTTTGTTTTGAATCACCTTTCACTTTTCTGATGTTTATGAAAACAAACCAACGACTGATTTCATTAGATGCCTTCCGGGGGTTTACCATTGCATCCATGATCCTTGTCAACAACCCGGGAAGCTGGAGCCATGTGTATGCTCCCCTGCTCCATAAACCCTGGAACGGAATTACCCCTACTGACCTGATCTTTCCTTTTTTTATTTTTATCGTGGGGGTTTCCATTGCGCTTGCCTATACCAAAAGAATGGATGCCGGCCTTCCCAAAAGGGTAATGGTCAGAAAAATGGTATGGAGGGCAGTTAAGATTTTCGCGGTAGGTATATTTCTGAACCTCTATCCCGAATTTGATTTTGCTGGATTGCGCGTGGCCGGCGTATTGCAACGCATAGCCCTTGTTTTTTTGGCTTGCGTATTGCTTTATCTCTATACCTGCCGCAATACACAGGCAATCCTGTCTGAGTCCCTGTTGCTTTTTTACTTGATAT
>CAZLDP010000560.1:0-2189 GCA_964558145.1 uncultured Prolixibacteraceae bacterium
GTGAATGTCAGCGGACAGCAGTAGTGAGGGCTTTGATCAATAAACCAGCATTACTCCTTGCAGATGAACCTACAGGAGCGCTGGATGAACTGAATGCGGCGAACTTATCGGAGTTGCTGGTAAGTTTAAGCCGGGATGAGGGTATTACCCTGATTACCGTGACCCATTCCCATGATCTGGCTGAAAAAATGGACAGGAGATACATCCTTCATGAAGGAAAACTGACAGAGCGAATGCCATGACCCGGGTACGGTTTGTTTTACGCAGCTACTTCCATTATCTGGGGCGTCATCTTTGGGTTGCCACAGGCATAGCCCTGGCGACCGCTATCCTTTCCGGTGCGCTGATAATCGGTGATTCCATGCGCTACAGCCTCGAACAGATCACCCATTCCCGTCTGGGCGATATCACTCACCTGGTATCGGTTAATGACCGTTATTTCCCGGCTGTTTTGGCTTCCGAAGTGGAAAAGAATCTGGGTAAGCCTGTGGCGCCCCTGTTGCAGCTTGACGGGATGGCCGTATCCGAGGGCGGTGCCCGAAGGGTGAACCAGATCCGGGTGAACGGGGTTAATGAAAAGTTCGGCGATGTGACCGGCACCTCCCTTTTTAACTCCCTGACCGGTGATGAAGTGGCCGTAAGTGAAAACCTCGCCCGTCAACTGGAAGTGAGTGCAGGAGATGTCCTCATTGTCAGAATTGCCAAAGCCAGTCTGATGCCCAGGAATACCCCCTTCGTCTCTGAAAATGAGACTACTGTGACGTTGAGGGCTACCATCCGTTTTGTGGCAGGAAGCGATAATATGGGGCTTTTCAATTTACAGAATTCCCAACGTGCTCCCTATAATCTGTTTTTGTCGATTGACCGGCTGAACCGGCTGATGGAGTTATCAAACAGGGCAAACCGGTTGCTGGTAGCCGGAGATATCACCACTGAACAGCTTGGAAAGGCCCTCGGAGAATCACTGCAGCCGGAGGACGTTGGCCTGGCTTTCCGGCACATTGCTCCGACAGACGAGATTGAAATCTATACGGAAAGAATCTTTATGGAGGATCAGATTTCGGCCAAGTTTATCAGCCTTCCGGAGAGTCGGCCCTTGTTAACCTATTTTGTCAACGCCATCACGAAAGAGGGGAAGAGTGTGCCTTATTCATTTGCCGCATCCCTGCCGCAGGAAAACCTTACTGGCGATGAAATAGCAGTAAACAGTTGGGTGGAAGAGGATCTTGGGCTCACAGAGGGAGACAGCGTGTCAATCACCTGGTTTGAGATTGGTCCCTTGCGTGAACTTGTGGAAAGAGGCAGGAAAGTGGTGGTAAAAAAAATCGTCCCTATGACAGGAGTGTTTGGCGACACTACCCTGACGCCCCATATCCCGGGGATTTCGGATGCGGGTCATTGCCGGGAATGGGAAGCGGGAGTTCCTGTCGATCTTTCTTTGATCAGACAAAAGGATGAAGCGTACTGGAACCGCTACAAGGGAACGCCTAAGATTTTTGTTTCCCCTGAATTGGCCCGTGAAGCCTGGTCGAACCGGTTCGGAAGTTATACTGCCGTGAGGTTTCCTTCCGGAAGTACCAATGAAAAGATTCTGAGATCTCTTTTCTCCTCTCAGTTTACATTCACTGAACTGGGTTTTTCCCTTCACGCGGTGAAGGAAAATGGTTTGAAAGCCGCACGGGGAGGGGTCGATTTCGGCGGGCTTTTTCTGGGACTAAGTTTTTTCCTGCTCGTGGCAGCCGTGTTGTTAATCGCGCTTCTGTTCCGGCTTAACCTCGAAAACAGGATCAGCCAGATTGGCACCCTTCTTCAGCTTGGTTTTACGGGAAAGAAAATGAGGCATATTTTCATGGGGGAAGCCTGTTTGATCCTGGTTCCGGGAATATTGGGCGGAATACTGCTGGCTGTTGGTTATGTGAAAATCATCTTTTATTTTCTGAATACCCTCTGGTGGGATATTGTAAGGACTCCGGTGATTTTTGTGAAGATCCAACTTTCCACCATGTTGATCGCAGCCATATTGAGCAGTGTGGTGGCGCTGATGGCACTGTTTATCCCTTTGCGCAAATTTATTTCCCGTCAGATTGCCGATCTGCACCGAAATCTCAGCCCGGTGACTCCTAAATTCAGGGTGGGGTACACCAGGCTAATATCCTTTCTGCTCCTTCTTTCCGCTGCCATTTTGGTTG
>CAZLDP010000561.1:0-2187 GCA_964558145.1 uncultured Prolixibacteraceae bacterium
CCCCTCAGGAACAGGTGAATGAATGTGCCATAGCTGAACTTACCGACGGAAGGCTGATGCTGAACATGCGGAATTACGATCGTACCCAGAATACCAGAAAGATTTCCATCAGTGAAAACGGAGGCCTGCAGTGGGGCAATATATACCCCGATCTTACTTTAATTGAGCCCATTTGCCAGGCTAGTTTGCTCACACATTCCTTTGCGGATAATGGCGCCGGAAAGATGCTCTTCCTCAATCCGGCCAATGAAACTCAGCGGGTCAACATGACGCTCCGGTTAAGCGTCGATGAAGGCAAAAGCTGGGCTAAATCATTGGTTCTTCATCCAGGACCTTCGGCTTATTCCGACATGACGGTACTAACCAACGGGAATGTCGGCTGTTTTTATGAAGCCGGCTACGTCTCTCCTTATCAGGGAATTGTTTACCAGGAAGTTCCGGTTGCTGAGCTGGAGAAATAGCCTGATGATGAACCTGCGGTTAAAAGAATTGTTAGTCCAGTTAGAAGCGGAACTGAATCCTGAACATCAGGAAGCAGTCGACAGTTTGCATCAGAAAGCGCTGAATTGGGAACCTGTGGAACGATTACCGCTGGTAATCAACTATCCTTTTCCGGCTGACTGCCTCGTTCAGCCATTTCCACATCGGGAAATCTTCGATGATCCCGAGAAAATGCTGTTCAATGAGCTGGTCCATGCCTTTGGAACCAGCATTTACCTGCATGGGACCAACAACTGGAAGAAAGCCGGATCTCCTGATGATTTACCCTATACCATCCGCGCCAACTTTGGCATCGTGATCATCGCGTCCCTCTTTGGGGCCAGGGTGGAACAACGGGATGACAATCCCCCCTGGGTACGTTCCTTCCCGACTGAAGATGAATTCCTCTCCTTCCTGGACCGGGATCCACACGATTTTTCTCAGGGAGTTTGTCCGCAGGTGACGGAAAGATACCGGTTTTTCCGGGATGTACTCCGACATTATCCGGTATTGGGAGAGGCAGTGAGAATTGTCCTTCCAGACCTTCAGGGCCCCTGGATACCTTAGAACTGTTGAGGGGAAGCGCGGTGTATGAAGATTTTATCCTGGAACCGGAACGTACTGATCTTGCCCTTCAGCGGATCGCGCAGGCACAGGTGGGATTCGCCAGGCACCTCGGTCAGTTCATCACCGATGGCCCGGATGGCTTTGCACATCAGCATGCCACAGTCATCAAGGGGAACATACTGATCCGCAACGATTCGGCCATCATGATCTCTCCGGATATGTATGCCGGACAGGTAGCACATCACGATGAGTTTGTGCTCCGGGAGATGGGGGGCGGAGGGGTTCATTCCTGCGGAAAGATCGATTTCAATGTTCCGGAAGTCTTTAATCTTCCTTCCCTGAAGTGCTTTGATTTCGGACAATCTTACCTGAACGATTTGGATCCGTTGTATGGCCCGGCAAAGGAGAAAAAGATCCCGCTGATTCGGATCCGTGCCGGCCGGGAGGAACTGCTTTCCGGAAGCATTATGAAGCGTTTCCCAACCGGAGTTTCGCTGGTATATGAAGCGGCCTCTTGGGAGGAAGCACAATTCGTTGCAGAGAATTATTGTTTTGGTTCTTTGAAAATATGAGCTTCTTCACCACCGGCTATTCTGACCTGGCCGTCACTCCCGACGGGATCATCCACTGCTTTTACGAAGGCGGATCCATCGAAGGAACAGGTGGCAACCACTTTAAAAACACCCACATGTCGGTAGCCTCCTTCGATCTTCAGTGGTTAACAGGCGGCAAGGACAAGCCGGCAAAAAAAGACAAACTAATATAACCTGTACCTGATAAAATAGTGCTTGCCCATGAAATCCTTCGAATCCTTTAAGTCCTATAAATCCTGGTATCCCTGGTTGGTGGTGGCCCTCCTCTGGGTGGTGGCTTTTCTGAACTACCTCGACCGGATATTGATCACCTCCATGCGCGATCCGCTGGTGGCCGACTTTTCCCTGACCGACGCACAGTTTGGATTGCTCACATCCGTGTTCCTTTGGGCCTACGGCATCCTGAGTCCCTTTGGAGGTTTTTTTGCGGACAAATACGGTCGGAAAAAGATGATCGTCCTCAGCGCACTCGTCTGGTCGGCGATCACTTTCTGGACCGGAATTGCCCGTTCTTTCCCGGAAATGATCGTTGCCCGCACCCTGATGG
>CAZLDP010000562.1:0-2186 GCA_964558145.1 uncultured Prolixibacteraceae bacterium
CTGTTCAACAGAATAATCTCCGGTGAGTATCCTGCAGGCACCAAGTTAAAAGAAGAGGCTATTGCAAAAGAATTCAATTTAAGTAGAACACCTGTACGTGCTGTATTGCAGCAACTTGAACAGGATGGTCTTATATCAGGAATTCCCAATAAAGGGTCATGGGTTCTGCCTTTTACTGCGGACGAAATTGAGGAGATTTATGAAATCAGGAAATCCCTGGAATTGTTGTGCCTTGATTTCTCGTCACATACTCTAAGTGTCCAGAAACTGCTGGCGCTTAAAAAAGAAATCATTGCAAATAAAGATATTGAAGATCCCAATTTACAAACTGCACTGGATGCAGAATTCCATTCTTTAATTATTGAAGCGAGCAATAAAAAAAGGCTGATCAGCATGTTAAATCAGTTATACAGGTTGATACAGAATTTCAGGAGCCTGGGATTTATGAATAAAGAATTGAGGGATTCAACTATTAATGAGCATCTTGCTATTTTGGATGCTTTAATAAGTCGAAATAATTCTCTTGCCTCTGAGTTGATGAAGAAACATATCCAAAATTCGAAAAACAGAGCGCTTTTACAGTTGCTAAACCCCTGACTTGGATAAACCACAACCAAACTGGAAAATTACGCTGGTTTTGTGAATGGATCTAATGTCGGAGAATTGCAAAAACAAAATTTCCTGTGTGCTTTCCAGTTACGATAGGCTGATACTGAGTGGGACGTTCATAGAGTTCTCCAAAGCTCATCAGAACTGAATAAAAAACAATGTGGTTTCCTGAATAGTTGGAGCAGACTGCCCAAAACAAAAATTTGGCAGGGGCTAATCGAAAACTATGTCAAATTGGTCATATTCAGCTCTTCTGTGGGCTAAATGCCGGGTAGAAGGCGAAATTCCGAATAGCGGTGAATAAGTCCTGACTTTTATTGTTTTACCATCGGGCATAAATTCCAGGATGCGCAGCCATCCGTCGCCTCCATTTCCTTCCCAGCCTCCTCCCAGCGTCTGCACATTGAACATCATCTGATGCACCTCTTTACCCGCGTCGTTCTTATCTATACGATAAGCCACATTCTTGGCAAATGATCCATCGCCATCCCCGGTATGACCGCATATCAGCATGCGTATATTTGCAGTTGGTTTAATCAATTTTTCCCAAATATTCAATCCGGAATTTCCCGGTTCAATATCATAGTTGTCCTTTTCGATTCGCTGAGCATTTTCACCCTGCCCTTTCATATACCCATGGGTCATAAAAATTACTTTGCAGTTTTTATATTTGTCACTTTCCGCAAGTTTTTTTGCCCATTCCAGAACTTCATCCCTTGGATGAAATTCAGAAGTTATTACCAGCAACTTACCCCAGTTCGAATCTTCAATTTCAAAAGCCGCGTTTTCAAGGGAGGGAATTCCATTTCTGTTGGGGAGAGCGGCGACACAGCAGGTTCTCCATGCTGTGTTTCTTTCAAACGGGAAATAGTCGGGGAAATGGGTCATCCCGTTTTCTGCATGAAGGTAACCATAATCGTGATTCCCGGGAGAGATTATGTAAGGAACTTTATTGTCTAAACGAGAAAACGCCCTTGAGACAGATGTCCACATCTCTTTGCTGGTCTGATTCACCATTCGCAGATTCCGGATAATATTCTCATTCTGCTCAACCAGATCACCTGTACAGAGAACTGCTTTGATCCGGAGGTTCTCAATATGGTCTGCAATCCATGCAGTACACAATTCCAAGAGGGGTTGATTGATGTCATATTTGACATATCCCTGAGGATCTCCCAACAGAATCATCGTAAAAGCATCTGGATTGGTAAGGCTTTGCTGATCAGCCCGATGCTGGGCATTTAGATCCAGGTTAAATAGTAATGAAATAAAGGTTATAAAAATCAATCTTTTCATGGGTTGTAAATTATTTGTTTTGAAACGAATTCATTCTATCCTCTCATTTTTCAGCCTATAATGGCGGCACTTATTTCTTTTCCCGGAATGAATCGGGATAGGTGACAAAATTCTGAGGTGTGCGATCAGTTGCCGGAGTCCAAATGTCTTTTTCGCGGTCGGATTCGTACCATTTCAAAGTCCAGGTGTCAAATTTCCGTTCTCCTTCGTATAGTTCAATGATGCGGGCTC
Source organism: uncultured Prolixibacteraceae bacterium (assembly GCA_964558145.1). GTDB lineage: Bacteria > Bacteroidota > Bacteroidia > Bacteroidales > Prolixibacteraceae > UBA1413. The sequence goes on from CAZLDP010000562.1 coordinate 2,137, forward strand.
CTTTCCCGATACTTCCGTAACACTGGCGGCCTGATGATTGTCCGTAGGCC
>CAZLDP010000563.1:0-2181 GCA_964558145.1 uncultured Prolixibacteraceae bacterium
CATTAGGAGTTGCCGTGAGAATTACAGTATCACCCTTTTTATATTCACCAGTACCCTTAACAGTACCATTTTCTGACATCACAACTACTTTATACTTGACCTGAGCCGGTACTTCCCCCCCGCCCCCTCCTCCACCTGTTGCTGGTTGTGGAGAAACAATGTTGTTGATTACGTTATTGACTTGGGTATTGGTAGTTGGATCTCCTCCTGCTTCCAAGATAGTCTCAATTTGATTAACCAACTGAGAAAAACCAGATAGATTTGGAATAGCATCAATATCAATTTGAGATGGATCGCTACCGGCTTCAACCAGATACATAAAGATCAGGGCTTGAGCGGTTGAAGTGGCATCAGCCGTTCCCAAATCTTTGGTTTCCCCTTCTTGAATGATTGGTGATACATCAAGTACTTTGATATTCCCTTTTCCAGCTTCAACAATATAAGGTCCACCTGCTGGTACGTTGACATTATAGTTGCCATTAGCATCAGTTGTGGTGGTAGCAATGACATTATCAGTTTTTGGGTCAACAATATTAACCGTTGCATCGGCTAAGGCTTGACCGGTGACTTGTTTCCCTTTCACTACTCCTTCTGGAACCACTACTTTACCTTTTAATATGGTTTTTGGTAGAGGTGCCGTTGTAGTGGATGCAATACAACCATTTAAAACAAACATGAACAATAACAAAATAAATATTATTGAATAATTTCGTAATTTATACAATCTATTTTCCCCCTATAAATAATTATTTTCCTTATATATATGATTTTTTATTTAGATAATATATATAATTATTATATTGACATATATTTATTAATATATTTTTTTACTTAATTATCAGTATATATTAACTATCATAATAATTTTTGTCAATATAAATATATTCATGTAGTATTTTTTATTTTATATCATTCTAATATTTATTATTAAATTTAAGTTTTTTATCTCTCCGAATTCTTTTTTATTCCAATAGAATTTTTTCTTTTATATCAATGTTCTTTAAGGAAGGTCAAAAGCAGAAATTTTGGCAATTTTGAAGAAGTAAATTATCTGACTTAAATCAAATTTTTTCGTTGTATATTGACTTTTGGTCGAATGAGGCATTTCTTCCCATATCCGATAAGATCCGATCGGCCAGCTTTGAGAAGAGCCTCTTTTACTAAGCGGTGATTTTCGGGACGGCGGTACTGAATGAGGGCACGCTGGAGAGCTTTTTCGTGGGGCGTCTTAGGAACATAAACCTTTTTCATGGTGCGCGGATCGAGCTCTGTGTAATACATTGCAGTAGATAGAGTTCCAGGGGTGGGATAAAAATCCTGAACTTGTTCAGGATTATAACCCATATCTCGGACATATTCAGCCAACTCGATGGCGGTTTTAAGGTCAGACCCAGGATGGCTTGACATGAAGTAAGGAACCAAGTAATGCTTGAGATGATGTTTTTTATTTATTTCAAAATACTTTTTAACAAATTGCTTATAGACTTCTCTACCCGGTTTCCCCATTTTTTCCAGGACTTGGTTTGAAACATGTTCAGGAGCAACTTTGAGCTGTCCACTTACGTGATGAATACACAATTCTTCAAAAAAAGTATCATTTTGATCAGCCAGAAGATAATCAAAACGAATACCAGATCTGATAAAAACCTTTTTTATCTTAGGAATTTGACGTATCTTTCTCAGTAGTTCAAGAAAATCATAATGATCAGTATTTAATTGACGACAGATACGAGGAAATAAACATTGACGCTTTTCACAGGTTCCCTGATCAAGCTGTTTTTGACAGGCGGGATGAAAAAAATTAGCAGTTGGTCCTCCCACGTCATGGATATATCCCTTGAAATCAGGAAGATGGGTGAGTTCTTCGACTTCTTTCAGAATAGACTCCTGGCTTCGAGATTGGATAATCTTTCCCTGGTGAGAACTCAATGAACAAAAACTACATCCTCCAAAGCAACCTCGGTGGCTGGTTACGCTAAATCGCACCTCTTTGATTGCCGGTATTCCTCCCAATTTTTCATAACCAGGATGATAAGTTCGCAGATAAGGAAATGAGTAAATTTCATCGATTTCTTTCTGAGTAAGAGGCATGGACGGTGGATTTTGAACGACATAGAAGCTGTCGTTCGGTTCAACTAAAACTTTTCCTTGAAACGCATTATAATTTTGGTATTGAATAGT
>CAZLDP010000564.1:0-2178 GCA_964558145.1 uncultured Prolixibacteraceae bacterium
GTATGACCGAGCCGGTCGCGTTTTGTTTTAAGGTAACGTTGGTTAAACTGGTTGGGTTCCACTTCGAGGGGTATCACTTTTTCCACTTTCAACCCATAGGCTTCGAGTCCCACCCGTTTGACGGGATTGTTTGTCATCAGGATCATCCGGGTTACTCTCAGGTCTCTGAGAATCTGGGCTCCGACCCCGTAATCCCGTTCATCGGGTTTAAATCCCAGGTGGATATTGGCATCGACGGTATCATATCCTTGGTCCTGCAATTTATAGGCTGCAATTTTGTTCAAAAGACCAATTCCCCGGCCTTCCTGCATGATGTAGACAATTACGCCTTTCCCTTCGTTTTCGATGATTTCCATGGCCTGGTGGAGCTGATCGCCGCATTCGCACCGCAGCGATCCGAAGATGTCGCCGGTCATGCAGGAGGAGTGGACCCTGACAGGGATGGGCTCATCGGGCACCCACGATCCCTTGATAAGGGCTATGTGCTCCATTCCATTGCTTTTTTGCTGATAGGGGATTATCCGGAATCGGCCAAACCGGGTAGGAAGTTCCACCTCTTCACCCCGACTGATCAGACTTTCGTTCTGTAATCTGTAGGCAATCAAGTCCTTGATGGTGATGATTTTCAGGTTGAACCGGGTGGCAAATTCCATCAACTGTGGGAGACGGGCCATGGTTCCATCATCGTTCATCACTTCCACAAGCACGCCCGAAGGATACAATCCAGCCAACCTGTTCAGGTCTACTGCTGCTTCGGTATGTCCTGCCCTGCGTAATACGCCCCTGTTTTTAGCTTTAAGGGGAAAAACATGACCCGGACGACCCAATTCTTCCGGATTAGTGGTTTCATCTACCAGCGCCCTGATGGTTAAAGCCCTGTCGCCGGCGGATATCCCGGTGGTCACACCTGGAAGAATGGCATCTACCGACACTGTGAACTGGGTCTCATGAAAGGAAGTGTTCTGTCCTACCATCATGGGTAACTCCAGCTCTTCGCACCGCTTTTCGGTCAATGCCACACAGATCAGACCCCTGCCATGGAGCGCCATAAAATTGATTTTTTCGGGAGTGATCAGTTCGGAAGAAGTGATTAAGTCTCCTTCATTCTCCCGATCTTCATCGTCCACTACCACCACCATCTCTCCGTTTTTGATGGCTTCAACCGCTTCAGGGATGGTATTCAGTCTTATCTCTGCCATCGTATCCAAGAAAAAATTCAATTGCACAAAGATAACTGAAAAACACGGACCTGGTCCTTTTTGGGGTAGGAGCCCCTGACAGGCATCGAAAGGGAACTGGTTTTTATCCTGCCCGTTTCGATTTTTCCCAGGCTACCTGCTGGGCGCCTCTGAAATAGCGAATTATTCCCCTGATCGACGCATAATTGATGGCTACAAAATAGTAGGGTACGAAGAGTAGTTTCAATCTAAGCCGTTGATGTTCCAGAAACCAACCTGCAAGCGCCAGCAGATAACAGAAAAGCTGCACCCATAAAACCACAGTGGGAAAGGTACATTGGGTCCATGTTCCCTCGTGGGCTACCAATGCTGCATTGACGGGAAGGAAAAGGAAAAGAAACAATGGGGCTACTGACCACCGGAGGATTTTGTGTGAGAAGTATTGCCAGCTCAAAATTCCATATTTCACGGGATTTAGCAAATATCCTAACCTGAGCATGGTCTGCACTCCGCCTGCGGCAATCCTGATCTTCCGTTTCAACTCTTCCCTGACATTCAGGCTGGCGCTCTCTTCGGCATAAGCTTCCGGCGTATACGCAATCCTGTACCCTTTTGCCGCAATCCGCAACGAGATAATGAAATCGTCGAGGAGGGTATCTTTTTCGACCGGTTCAAACAAATCGGTTCTGATGGCAAAAAGCTCTCCTACACCTCCTACCGCTGAATTGAGTTCAGCATCCAGCTTTTTTACCCACGATTCAAATTTCCAGTACAATCCCTCTCCGGCGGCGCTGGCATTTTCTGCATTTCGCTGGATGATCCTTTTTTCACCGGCCACACAGCCTACCCCGGGATCACTGAAGCAAGCCACCATCTCTCGGATGGTGTTTTGGCTCAGACGGGTGTTGGCATCGGAGAAAATCACGAACGGGGATTTGACATAGGCTATTCCCCGGTTCATTGCGTCAATCTTTCCCTTCCGTTCAGGTTGATGATAAAC
>CAZLDP010000565.1:0-2176 GCA_964558145.1 uncultured Prolixibacteraceae bacterium
GGGCTAATTTAACAAACGAATGATAAATTAGGAAATCAATCTATTTTTTATTTTCATATCACTATATGTTGCTGCTTTGATTTTAAAAGGAATTAAACGACATAGACATGCGAATCATATTTCATCACCCGGCACCACTTAATCCCGCGGCCACATCCGCTAGTGGTATCAGACCATTGAAAATGCTTAAAGCCTTTGAAAAAATTGGCTATCAGGTCGATCGCATTACAGGCTATGCTTCGGAAAGAAAAGAGTGCATCAATTATATTAAGAAGAACATTTCCAACGGCATAAAATATGAATTTATGTATTCTGAAAGTACTACATGGCCGACGTATATGCCGAGTAAGCGTTCTTTGACGTTAAACCTTGGTTTTGATTTTGGATTTTTCAAATATTTGGTGATACATGATGTGCCAATTGGTTTATTTTATAGAGACATTTATTGGTTGTTTCCTGAATTAACAGGAAAGATTCCTTTTCTTAAAACCTGCATAGCGAAATATTTGTTTTGGTATGACTTAAGGCAATATCAAAAATGTTTAAAAATACTTTATTTGCCATCGGTGGAAATGGCAAAATATATTCCTTTGGTTGATCAGCGTATTTGTCGTGCCTTGCCGCCGGGGCATGATTTTAACAAGAATATTATTGTCAAATCACCAACTGATAACCGCTGCATTAACATTTTATATGTCGGTGGTCTTGGGCAACATTATCAGATGCATAAATTATTTGATGTATTAACACATTGCAGAAATATTTCTTTCACACTGTGCACTCGAATGACGGAATGGGAATCTGCCAGGCAAGACTATCCGAATCCCTTGCCTCCGAATATTAATATTGTCCACAAAAGCGGTAGTGAGTTAGGCGATCTTTATAAACAAGCAGATATTGCTTCAATATTTGTACGTCCAGAAGCATATCGGGAATTTGCAGCGCCCTTTAAGCTATATGAGTATTTGGGAATGGGGAAACCCGTCATTGCAAGTAAAGGTACGCTTGCGGGAAAGTTTATAGAGGAAAATAACATCGGTTGGTGTATTCCCTATGAGGAGCGTGCATTGGATGAGTTGTTGAAAAATCTTATCCAGAATCATCACTTGATTGTTGAGAAGGCGTCCGTGTGCGATCGAGTCAGAGATTATCATTCTTGGGCAACCAGGGCAGAACAAGTTGTCAAAGAGTTGTCTGCAGAAGATCGGAGAGAAAGGGGGCTTTTTAATGGGTGATACCAATTCCTATCGTAAAGATGGGTGGGCAAGACGGTTACTTCCTATCAGTCCGCAACCCCTGCACATTGTAATTATTCCATCAGAATTCTCCGTTTGCAAAATCCACAAAATAATCAACTTATCGAAAAAGTGCAACAAAAGAAATTCATGAAAATCCTTTTTGTGTCCAGAGGTTATCCAACCACACAATGTCCATTGAATGGTATCTTTGAATTTGATCAAGCCAAAACCCTTGCGGCAAGGGGCCATGAGGTAATCTTTGCTGCCGTCGATTTGCGTTCTATAAGGCGGTGGCGGCGCTGGGGTAGGGAAAGTCTGGTCAAGGATGGAGTTAAGGTTGAGGCTATTAATATTCCTTTAGGCAGGTTTCCTGATTGGATTTTGTATAGTTTTGGTATCATGGGATTAAAATGTCTCTATCGTGCATGTCTTCGAAAATACGGTAAGCCGGATATCGTCCATGCACATTTTACAGGTTCAGCTTATCTTTCAGTAAAGTCACTTCACGATAAGCATTTGCCAATTATCATGACCGAGCATTCTTCTGCTATCAACCAAGCGCGCTTAAACGAAAGTCTGATCAATACAGCTAGGTATGCTTATGACAATGTTAATGAAATAGTTGCTGTTAGTCCTGGCCTACAAAATTCAATTTTGAAGAAGTTTGGTTATCATTCCAAATACATTCCCAACATGGTGGATTTGGAAACATTCGGATTTGATGAAGCTTTCAAAGCAGACGCTCATTATAAAATAGTATCTATTGGTGGGCTGATACCTCTAAAGGCTATGGATATCTTGATTAAACAGTTTGTAAAGTTAAAGGCGGTAGTAACTGATTCGAGTTTGGAAATATTTGGAGATGGACCAGAACGGAAAAATTTGGAATTGTTAATAAAGTCTTTAAATATCGAAGACAGCGTTAAATTAAATGGTAT
>CAZLDP010000566.1:0-2165 GCA_964558145.1 uncultured Prolixibacteraceae bacterium
GGGTAGCTCCTTCGAGCACGCCGTCGCCGAAAAGCCCTTTGGTCTGGTGTTTCCAGAGCACTTCAATATTGGGGGTTTTCTTCACCCGTTCGGCCATCACCCTGGATGCGCGGAGGACATCACGCCGGACGATCAGGTAGACCTTGCGGCAGAGTCCAGCCAGGTACATCGCTTCTTCGGCAGCGGTATCGCCCCCACCCACCACGGCCACATCCTTACCGCGGTAGAAAAAGCCATCGCAGGTGGCACAGGCCGACACGCCACCCCCTGCATATTTCTTCTCATCCTCTAATCCGAGGTATTTGGCAGTCGCCCCCGTGGCAATAATGACCGTTTCGGCTTCGATCAGATGGGTATCGTCGATCCACACCTGATGGACTTCTCCCGAAAAGTCAGCTTTGGTGGCCATTCCCCAGCGAATGTCGGTGCCAAAGCGAGCCGCCTGGGCTTTAAGGTCTTCCATCAAAACCAGACCGGTCACGCCCTGGGGATATCCCGGAAAATTCTCCACCTCGGTGGTGGTGGTCAACTGTCCGCCCGGCTGCAATCCTTCATACAATACAGGAGCCAGGTTGGCCCGGGCAGCATAAATGGCGGCAGTGTAGCCGGCCGGCCCGGAACCGATGATCAGACATCTTACTTTTTCTCCCTGACCTCCGGATGGGCTTTCATTCTTTTTTCCGTTAATTTCAAGCGGTTTAAACATATCGTTTTTTTTCAGTGAAATGCAAAAATAATACAAATTGATTTACGGAAATGAGATGTGAAGAATTCCTGCTCTTCTGAACAGCTCAGGTCAGGCGTGAAATACGTAAATAGGGATACGCAATTGCATCAAAGCTTTCTTTGTTTTACTGGGATTGGTAAACCGTGCAATCAGGTTACGCTTGAAAGTAGTGAATGCCACCAGGTCAATGTCATTTGCTGCAACGAACTGTTCCAGCCCGTCGAGGAAGTCTTCTCCGGGAATTAACCGGCAATCGAATGTTTTCTCCGGATATTTTGCCTTAAGAACCTCTTTCATACCAATTAATTTGGCTGTGTTCCATGGATCTGCTTTTTCGCCCGGACTGACATGCAAGCAGAATACTTCTGCGAAGCCAGGACCCGCCACCTGCATCAATTTATCAAGGGCAACGAAATCCTTTTCATGAAAATTGGTGGCATAAAGGATTCTTTTAAAGTCAGCATTCCCCGGGATGGATGTATCCGCCGGAACAGCCAGCACAGGCACCCTGGTTGAAGTGATGACCGTAGCAGCGACACTGCCGATGATTTCAAATTCCTTCTTTGCTTTTCCCTGGGTTCCCATGACGATGAGAGTTACATTTCCGAATTCCGCATAAGTCTGGATATCATCCCTCGGGTCTCCAGCTTTTAATATGAATTCGGTATCCACCGTACTCCAACTCTCTTTGGGGAAATGGTTCACCAACTCCTTCATAAAGGATTCCATACTGTTCCGGGCGCTTTTCTCATCATCCTCGAGGTGGGCCATCAGTTCCGGATCGATGGCGTAAACCTCGCTGAAGGGCGCTGTATAAGCAGTAAATCCCGGATAAGAATGGAACAGAACCAAGCGAGCTTTCATTCTCCCGGCCAATTCAAAACCGATGATGGCGGCCTTCATCGAATGATCTGAAAAGTCAACAGGCACAAAGACCTGCCGGTTTACCTCAGGGTCCGATTCCCCTTCCCCGATCCCCTTGCGCAGGAATTGGTCCAAAACCGGAAGTGCAAGTCCCAGTTCATTTGCTGGAACTTTAATGCGGACCGAAAGAGCGGAAGTGTTTTCAGGGAGAACGACATCTTCTAAGAGAGTGGAAATATGCTCTTCATCAAGGTGTTTCTTCAGAGCCAGCGCTTTTGCCACCGGGAGGGAAGCCAGTGTCACCATTCTGTTTTTCATGGAATGTGGAATTGATTTCTGAATTAATAAACCCGCGATTCCGCATTATCGACGGAAAAGACAGGGAAACAAAAATATAAATTATTCCTGAGAAGCAGATATTAATGCTTCTGTTCAGAGCAACACCATTTTAAAAAAAAGTTTGCAGTTCCAATTTTGAATATTAATTTTGCAGCGATGATTCGGGGTGTGGCGCAGCCTGGTAGCGCACACGTCTGGGGGGCGTGGGGTCGCAAGTTCAAATGTTGTCACCCGG
>CAZLDP010000567.1:0-2164 GCA_964558145.1 uncultured Prolixibacteraceae bacterium
CTTTGATCCCCCGCCCTGGCCTCCAGAGCCGGTCCGCCCGCCTGCGAGTAAGCATCCCCTGCTCCGAATGCAATGGCTCGGCGGCAACCTGGTTCTTGATGAGGCGCTCGGCGAAATTCTCCTTGGCACCTACTAACTTGTTAGGATCGTTATAAAATAACTGACTGTTATTCATCATGTCGACCAGGTCGTTTAGCGAAGTCGTTACGGTTTGAAATTGGGGTTTCATCAGAAAGAGAGTCATCAGGGCCTGTGCGTGAAGGTCCAAAGCGCCGGCATCAGTACAGCCATGGGTAATGGCCGGTTGCCTGTTCCCGATATACGTCCCGGGAATGAGCGCCTGAGCACACCATGTCGATAATATTTCCCCTTGTACATGATAATCCGTTACATTCCCTTTACGCTGTTAAAGGTCGGCAAAGCTCAGCAAACCCGGTGCCAGTTCCTGAAGGGCGGCTTCATCATAAATAAAATGATTGTTTTCGTCCTTCAAGCCGAGCAGATAGGTTTTCAAATCATCCCGGATCGCCTGGGTGGCGCTGTTGCTGAACGGCGCCTGGTCGAAGGTTGTGGCCTGGACGTTAAACAACACGCCTATCAATGCCGCCAGACCACCGCCCAGGGAATGGCCCGTTAATTTGATGGTTACATCCTGATTTTTGTAAGCTTTGCGGATCGCCATGTAATAAGCAGCCGCCTCGCGAAGCTGATTATCGGGGCTGCCTGTCGCCAAGTCGATGCAGGCCCAGAGATCGCTATGCCATGCCGGGCCTTTGCCCGCAAAGGAAATGACGATCTCCTTACCTCTCTTGTAGGAAACAGCTTCAAAACCACTATTTTCTGTCTCATGCTTAAATTGGGACCAACCTAAACCTGTTGGAATGGGAAACCGGTTTATTTCTCCTCTTGTAGATATATATGCCCCTCCTGCCATAATAGCGTATTCATAAGTTTCCATTATTTACCTCCCTGAGTCTTAATGTTCAACAGCCGGTCGCATGGACAATACTCTTTGCTAAACCATTGCTCGCTACATACCTTTAGACATGCTTCATAAGATGGCTCAGAAGAAAACCAATCTATGCTTAGCCATGTACCCTTGCCATTTGTTACCATCTCTTCACACCCCACATTTGTGTCACCCGTTACGGGGAGGGGATATTTAGTGAATACACGGTGAAAAAGAACATGTGGATTCTTCGCCTCCGCGTTAATTGATTTAATGTCTGCGGCAGGTACGGCCTGTGAGTATTTTTGCAGTCTTTCTTCATGATTGGAGAAACCAATCACCACATTGGCTTCATTTATTAATGAAGGATATTCCGCAGGGAGGATTCGCTGCCACACCTTGCCGTCATATTTGAAAAAGACATACGGCGGGTTCGGACGCCCCCATTTGTTGTAAGCAATACAACCAGCGGGATGAGTAACGATGTAGGGAACTCCATTTACAATGTCCAAGGCGAGTAAAACTAATCTGTCGTCGTTTACATCAAATCCGCTGCTCCATTTAATCCGGTTATGTGTACCCGGAACCGTAAAAGAGACAATATGCTCGGCAATCGGATCCTGGCCGATCTCGGCGCGACCACCATGCGTCTGCGACCGGTCCACGATGATCGTCTGCCCATCATGGAGCAGGACCTCTTCCTTCCACCATGCCGAATGCCCCAAGGCGCAGCCGCTCAAAAACAGGCAGAGCTGCAAGATGATCACCACCGAAAACAAAAGTCTTTTACGATCACCTCTCTTTTTACTTTGCCCTTTTGGTATTTCTTTCATGCTGCGCACCTCCATTCTCTGGTGATTTACCCTTCAACATATGGTTGACATCATACATATCTAACCAATATAATTAACTATGTCGTGATTGATACCTCCTTTGGTGAAGCCCATACGGATAACGATGACAATGGTTTTCAAGCTGCCGCTTTGAGTAACGATGAGTAAATCTGGAACTTGCGGGGGAATCAGGGAGTGATCGTTGAAATCTGCATAGAATTGAGGCATGTCCGTTTCCCCCGAGTGTGAATTCAATAATGAAATCTTTCCTATGGGTCAAGATTTGAATGAAATAACCTTAGGCCGATAGGAAAGATTTCACAGTCTCACCGAAAAGGGCGTCGTTGCGATTCGATCCATAAACAAAATCGTTCCCGTTGCG
>CAZLDP010000568.1:0-2158 GCA_964558145.1 uncultured Prolixibacteraceae bacterium
GGTCTCTGCCTTCACGTTCGACATGCAGTTAAAAAGGGTGGTTTTACCCGTATTGGCCAGACCGATGATGCCGCACTGTAAACTCATATGCTTTTCTTTAATAATAAATGCTTATCCGGATAGAGAAAGGAAACGCCCGGTCTCCGCGTACAAAGGTAATTCATATTTCGCATTCTCCGGAAAAAAGTGCCAGTGTGGGTATGGCATGAAGGAGCGGTTCTGACTTCTTTGTGAAACAACCTTCGGAACAATGTTTTAGGATGAAATTTTATTATATTTAAAGGCTGTTTACCCGTCGTTGCGGACTTGGGATTCGAATTACCAGGAGAGTTCTTTTTTTCAAAACATCGAATTTTACCAGGGCTAAATCACATTATCCATGTACAGACAATGCACCATCAAAGATATCGCCAAATATCTGAATCTTTCCATTGCCACAGTTTCCAGAGCATTAGCTGATTCTCCCAAAGTGAGGGCTTCTACCAAAGAGAAGGTACTGAAGGCTGCTGCATTGTTTGACTACAAACCGAATCCCGTAGCATTAAATCTCCAGAAAAAGAGATCAGGCCTTATTGGTCTGGTTGTACCAGAGCTTAGAACTTCCTTTTTTCTTCCGCTAATCAATGGAATCCAGAAAGTATTAGATACGGAAGGATTTCATCTGATTATCACCCAATCGAATGAATCGAAGGAAATCGAGAATAAGAACCTTGAATTGCTGTTCAGCACGTTTGTTGATGGCATCATCATTTCCATCTCCAGTGAAGGTGCAAATCTGGAAAGGTACAATTGTATTCTGAAAAACGAAATCCCCATGGTATTTGTCAACCGAGCTGTAGATCAGATTCATGCTCCTAAAATTATTATCGATGATTACAAATATGCTTTCCTTGCCACTGAGGAATTGATCTACAATAACTTAAAGAACATCGTACACTTTGCAGGACCGGCTGCCCTGGATATCGCCCACAAAAGAAAAAGCGGTTTCAGGGATGCGATGATTAAACATCACTTGCCTTTAACCGATGACTCTATCCGGGAAACCGGGTTGATGTTTGATAATGGTTATGCTGAAATGAAAAAACTGATTCTACAGCAAAAATTACCTGAAGGGATTTTTTGTTTCAGTGAACCACTCGCATTAGGTTCATTGAAAGCAATCAAAGAGTGTGGATTAAAGTGTCCGGATGATGTGGCCATCGTTAGTTTTTCAGAAACTGAAATTGCACAGTTTGTCGAACCTACGCTTACCGGGATCAAACAACCTACTTACGAGATGGGTCAAAAAGCTGCATCGCTTATTCTGGAAACGATTATATCGAACAAATCCCTGCCTGATGAAACCATTTATATCCCGGCAAAGGTAAATGTCAGGGAATCATCACGGAAAACAAAATGATTGAAACACGGGTAATCTTTGTACTGCTTCCCGGCTTATTGTTTTGTGTTTGAGGAAAATGTAAACGTTTTCACAAAAAAAAGAAGAATGTAAACGTTTGAAATTTCTCCAAAACTCATTTCTGGATTTCTTTTGGAATTGATCCCTTAACTTTATCAATCAATCAAAGATTGCGCATTTGAATCAATGTCGCTTTTCCCGGATTGACATTATTTAGGTACAACATAATAACTGATAAACCTGATTTCATTAATGGCTTAATAAAATTTAATCATCTGTATAGAAGTAAAACCACTCCTTTAGTTATAGCTGATTAAAGAAACATACAACTAAATCATTCACAATTATGAAAAAACTGTTCAGATTGATTTTTTTAATTCAAGGAAGCGTTCACACTTTTCCCTCATGTGTGAAGCTTCTGATTTTCATGCTACTCCTATCGACCGTATCCGTTTCAGGCGCGAATACTGAATCAAATACGGCTGACAGGAAGAAAAATGATTTGCTGACAGGAATACCAACAGGGACTTTTCATCCATCATCTGGGGTAAATACAAACCAGCAGCAGCCACAGAAGGCAATCAGGGGGAAGGTTACAGACGAAAAGGGATTGCCGATGCCGGGTGTCACCATTACGGTTCTGGGTACTTCGAGAGGCGTAATCACCGACAACGACGGATCATTTCAGATTGATGCCCGAAGCTCCGACAAGTTATCATTTTCCTTTATTGGTAAACAAAGTCAGATCGTTGAAGTGGG
>CAZLDP010000569.1:0-2149 GCA_964558145.1 uncultured Prolixibacteraceae bacterium
CCGACAAGTTATCATTTTCCTTTATTGGTAAACAAAGTCAGATCGTTGAAGTGGGCAATCAGATTACCATCCATGTTAGGATGGAAGAAGAAATGATTGGAATTGAAGAGGTAGTAGCGATTGGGTATGGCTCCCAAAAGAAAGTAAATCTGACCGGCGCTGTTGGTGTTGCCAATTCCGAAAGGCTTGAAAACAGAACCATTACGTCAGTCGGGCAGGGGCTTCAGGGTGTAATCCCCGGTTTAAATATTACTTACAATTCGGGAGATCCCACTGAATCTGCCGATTTTAACATCAGAGGAGTTGAATCGATCAACGGCGGATCGCCCCTCATCTTGGTTGACGGGGTTCCGATGGATGCGGAAAAGATTAATCCCAACGATGTTAAGTCAGTAACCGTGTTAAAGGATGCGGCTTCGGCTGCCATTTATGGCGCAAGGGCTTCTTTTGGCGTGATACTCGTAGAAACAAAAAAAGGTAAGGCTGGTAAAACGAACATCAGTTTTCCCTCCCAATTTACGGCTCAAAAAGCGATCTTTCCAGGTTATGAACCTGTTACAGACGGTGGTTTGGCAAGGCAAATCATGAGCGACGCCTACAAACTGACCAACGGGAGGGAATTGCTGCCCCAAGCTGTAATTGATGCAGCGAAGGCCTATCAGGCAATGGAAAATCCGACTGAAGATGATGCGTGGTATGTTGATAAAACCGCCAAAATGCTCTACCCCCTGTCTAATACCTATATGAAAGATCTCGCCATGAGGGATTTTGCGCCCCAGCAGCAATACGATTTCAATATCAGTGGAGCGAATGAAAGGGCATCTTATTATGTCTCACTGGGCGCAACAAACAAGGATGGATTCTTCCGGTACGGAAATGAAGATTACAACCGGTACACTGCATTGGCCAAGATCGATTTTCAGGTGAACGACTGGGTCACATTCGAAGAAAAAGTTTCATTCATCTCCGTATTGAACGACCTTCCCCACAACTACGGCAACCAGTGGTACTACCAGTCAATTGCAAAACATTTTTACTCTCCCCATACTTTTCCCGACTTGACCTACTATCTGGAACCGGGTGACCACGACAAATACGCGCATTTGATCGGGATGCACCTCGACAACAGGAATCCTCTTCCGTACCTTAAAGAAGGAGGCAGGGATATCACCAACGAAAACGATATCTGGCTGACCCAGGGCGTAACCATTACTCCCCTGAAAGGGTTGAGACTAAAAGGGGATTTTTCATACAGGTATTACTGGATGGAAAGAGAAGATGTGGCATCGAAGGTTGAAGTAGTCAACGGAAGTATCAATGCTTTCTATCTGGACTTAAACAACCCCGCACGACCGAATATCTGGTTTGGCCAGAGCGCCAACGATTGGATTGAAGCCAGTTTTAACAAAAACACCTATTATGTGTTTAACACCTATGCTGAATACACCAATGAAGATCTTGGCGCTCATAGTATAAAAGCGCTTGTGGGATTCAATGAGGAATATGGTAAGAATCATGGCGCTACCACCAGATCGACAATGCTCCTTTCCCCAAATATCCACTCCCTGACTGCCACAACCGGTACCAAAACAAATTCCGACTCAAAGAGTGAAATCAAGCTTCGCGGTTTATTTTACCGGTTGAACTATTCCTATAAGGAGAGATATCTTTTTGAAGCCAACGGCAGGTATGACGGAACATCACGGTTCCCCAGAGCAAGCCGGTTTGGATTTTTCCCTTCATTTTCGGTAGGATGGAGAATATCTGAAGAACCCTTCATGGCAGGGACTAAAGAATGGCTGGATAACCTGAAACTACGTGCATCCTACGGTATGTTAGGGAACCAGTCTGTGGGATCGTATTACCCTTATATTTCAACCATGCCGTCCGGTACTTCCACCTTCTTGCTTGATGGAAGCGGAATCCTTACCAATATGATATCTCCGGGCGGACTAATAAGCCGTACCCTGACGTGGGAGACTGTTGACAGCAAAAATTTCGGAATTGATTTTACCGTGCTTAACAGAAAGCTGGATGTTAGCTTCGATTATTTCTTCAGGGATACAAAGGATATGTTGATGTCGAAAAATTATCCCGATGTGCTGGGGGCATCGGCACCCAGTGAAAATGCCGCCGATTTAAGAAACAC
>CAZLDP010000570.1:0-2144 GCA_964558145.1 uncultured Prolixibacteraceae bacterium
TACCTGCATCATATGTCCAGTTAAAATAATTGAGCCAGGTGCCGCCCAGCGCTTTAAGGGGATCTGCATTGTTGGGCACACCGCTGGAAAGGGTGATCACCAGGCCCATTTCCTGGTTAACAACAAGGGGCAGCGCATCACTACCTGAATTTCCCACATTAAAGGATAGAATGCCTGTCCCGCCAAACTCCCAGGGAAGGAGTGGCGCAGGGTCAGTAATTGCCTGGTTGACATATGGATTCCAGCTTTGCGCATAGGAACTCATGACAACCAACATGATCCAAAATGTCAATAATATCCTTTTCATTTTTGTGAGAATTTTCATCGCGGTCATCTTCTACTTTGTTATTTGGAATGTATCAGCAGGGTCTGAAAGTACCCTGAAAGGGGTAATTGCTGAAAACCTGTTTAAAAGTGAACCGGCAGACTCATTAGCCGGCGAAAAATAATTATTTTTTTGCGGTATTCCCTCTTTTTCGCTTCTGAAATCAGGAATCACCCCGCTTTCCTTTTGGGGTTCGGATTCTAAGATCGTCAGCCTGTAATCTTCCACTTCCCCCCAGGAATGTGAACCGGTCGGACTGCTCTTATTTTCTCCCAAACGAAAACGGGCGTAAACCGGTCGTTTTGTATCTGTTTGGGCAGGAACTTCCAAGGTTAAAGTGGTGGTTCCCGATTCGAAAAAATCGAGCGGACCGGCAACTTTTTCCCCGGGGTCGGTGAAATCCCCATCCCCGTTCCAATCGATCCAACCGTAGAGAACTCCGTATCCTCCTTCATGAACGGTCACCCTGACCGGCACAGAAACGGTATCTCCCCTCACCAAATCCGGAAAGATCACTCCGTCTTCGTCATCCTTCCCATGGACATCGTCCCCATCCGCATCCTCTGAATAAAAAGATTTTGATTCGGGGTCCACTGAAAGCCCAAGATAAACATAATTCGCATAATTGCCCGTTCCCTTGTCCTTCTGCACGTTAACTTCATGAACAGCTTCCCCATAAATTTCAGGAGCATCCCCGAAGTCGGAAGCCCTGACAAAGGTGTAGGCACTCACATCATCGTCGTGGGTAAGGTTGATCCCATTGGTATAGGGAGGTTGTTGCAGATTTAAATTGAATCGGTTGGCTGGTGCTGAAGCGGGGGAATTGTGAATGACCTTGAACCGTATAACCACACTTCCTTCGCCGGCAGCCGGAATATCCTCTTTCTGGGTGCCAATGATCGTGTTGATCTGCGAATCGTAAGCCCATTGAAATTTTTCCGACCAACTGCCGCCAATCGCATCGAGGGGGTTGGAGCCAGCCGGGACACACAGGGAAAGGGTTATCATCATGGTCAGTTCCTGGTTTTTCACCAGTTTAATCTCATTAGTTCCGGAATTACCCAGGATGAACGTGCATTCGCCTGTTCCTTCAAACTCTGCCGGAACAAGAGGAGACGGTGAGATTGAGGCCCGGCTCACATAGGGATTCCACTCTTGCGCCCACAAGTGTGCATTTAAAACCATCCCCATGGAAAGAATAATCACATGCTTTGTAAAAAATTGCATCATTGGCCTCCTCTTATATAATCGAGATCTTTTCACCGCTGCCCTGCCATGTCCTTCGATGACACAACCCGGCATCCCTGAAGAAAACTATTTTAGCTGTATCATATTGATTTTTAAATTATGGGTAAATCCTTGATGAATATCACTCACCCGCATAATATACGCTCCCGAAACCAGCTTCCCCCGCTTAAGAGGAATTACATTCCCTTTTTCCGAAGCAATTTCAACCACTTCGTTGTACACGATGCTTCCGGCCGGATTGACGAGTTCCAGCCGGTATTTGCCCTGCCTATTTATATTCACATAATAATTATCCACCACGGGATTGGGATAAACGGAAATTTTCAGATGGTCCATGCCCCAGGCGATTTGGGAAGGAGGTTCCGGCCAGGAAATGGTACTGGAAATAGTGAAGGTTTTCCCATCAGCATCCCTGATGATCACCTTATAAACTCCAGGCCCCAGGTTGGAAATATTCTCTGTGGAAGCCCCATTGCTCCATTCAAAAGAATAAGGCAGTTTTCCGCCGCTAACTATCAGATCAACCGCACCGGTAGTTTCGCCATAGGCTATAGGCTGGGTCACATTGGCC
>CAZLDP010000571.1:0-2125 GCA_964558145.1 uncultured Prolixibacteraceae bacterium
CCTGTTTCTTATAAAGAAATTGCCCACAGTCTCGAAAAGTCACTGTCGAAAATTGATGCCGCCATCCTGGGCGCCCTGGAACAAACCCCTCCGGAACTGTATGCCGATATCGTGAAAAATGGTATCTGGCTGGCCGGTGGCGGTTCCCTGTTACGCGGGCTTGACAAACGGCTTGCCGGCAAGATCGGTATTCCTTTCAATATTGCTGACGATCCGCTCCGGGCTGTGGTCCGGGGTACCGGCATTGCACTTAAAAATGTGGATAAATTTTCATTCCTGATCCGGTAATGAACCGATCCCGCATGATATGAGAAATCTTTTTAGGTTTATTGTTCGCCATCATGTCTTTATTTTATTCGTATTTCTCGAAATCATCTCCTTCATCCTCATTTTTAACTATACCAATTATCAGAAAGCAAAATTTTTAAACTCCTCAACCCGACTCACGGGCAAGGTTTACGAAAGCTACAGCAAAGCCGAAACCTTCTTCAGGTTACCTTCCATCAACCGTGAGTTGGCGGAAGAAAATGCCAGGCTTCGGGAAATAGCCGGGATCGACCCGGGGATACGACAAATCCCGGACTCACTCCTCCTGCAGGGAAAAGTTGAACCACTCGAATACAGCTTTATTTCAGCCAGGATCATCAGCAACTCGGTAAACCGGCAGCACAATTACTTTACCCTCGACAAGGGATCCAGGGATGGGATCAAACCTGATATGGGAATCATTTCAGCCAACGGGGTGGCGGGGATCGTTACCTATGTTTCTCCATCCTATTCCTCGGGTTTGTCGTTACTGAACACCCGGTGGAATGTGTCGGCCAAACTGGCAAAAAATAACTATTTCGGGTCGCTCATGTGGGATGCAAAGGACTACCGTGAAGCCCTGCTGACCGAAATCCCCTTTCATGTGGAGGTAGCCGTGGGGGATACGGTGGTGACCAGCGGATTTTCATCCATTTTTCCCGAAGGGATCCTCCTGGGAACTGTCATGTCGTTCGATAAACCGGGTGGGGAGAGTTTCTACACCATCAGGGTAAAGCTTTCGGTCGATTTCAAATCACTTTCCTTTGTGGAAGTGATTGAGAACCAAAAAAAAATGGAGATTGATGTCGTTAATTCATTAAACCGGAATGATGAACGGGTGGATTAAATACATGGTGATGTTTACCGTAGTGGTTCTGGCTCAGGTGCTGGTCTTCAACCAGATCCATATGGGTGGATATCTCAATCCATACATTTATGTGCTTTTCATTCTGTTGCTCCCTGTATCGATGTTGCCTTACCAGGTGCTTCTGCTCTCTTTTCTGGTGGGCATTACGGTAGATTGGTTCTCCAATACCCTGGGATTACATGCTGCAGCCTCCGTTTTGCTGGGTTTTTTGCGGTTGCCCGTAATCAACCTGATCACTCAGCGGGATGCAGAAAAGGTAAATTATCCGGGATTGCAGCAAACCGGATGGCGCAGGTTTTTGCTTTATACATCCATCCTGGTGGTTATTCATCATTTTTTCTTGTTCTTTACGGAGGTTTTCAGTTTTGCGGGTTTTTTCAGAACGGTTTTGCGAAGTATGGCCAGTTCGGTTTTAACGATAACCATTTTGGTGATAAGTCAGTTATTGGTTTTCAGAGAATAAAACGGAGGAGGGGAATTGGATAATTTGTCAAGTCGCAAAACGTTGGTTATCACAATTTTTGTCGTGACAGGAGTGGTTTACCTGCTGCGGTTGTTTCACATTCAGGTTGCCGATTCCACCTACAAGCGATTTGCCGATAACAATGCCTTACGTAAAATAGTGCAGTATCCTGCCCGGGGCTTGGTATATGACAGGAACCACGAATTGCTGGTATACAACAAAGCTGCCTATGACCTGATGGTTATTCCCCGTGAAACCGGGAACTTTGATACGCTGGCTTTCAGCAGGCTCCTTGGTGTACCCTTTAACGATTTTGTGGCGGAAATCAGAAAGGCTTCGGCCTATTCCCGCTATAAACCTTCGGTGATTGTCAAGCAGATTTCGCATGAGAAGTACGCATCGATTCAGGAAAAACTCTTCAGGATCAAGGGATTTTACGTACAAGCCCGAACTCTCCGGGAGTATCCCAAATCCATCGCTCCCCATGT
>CAZLDP010000572.1:0-2117 GCA_964558145.1 uncultured Prolixibacteraceae bacterium
GCAACGGGCTTGGTAACTACAGGCGTATTCGGCACAGGGGGGGTATTTGTTTCGGGAATCCTTCCGAAGGTAAACGCCGGAGAGATTGAAAATAAAGGATTTGAATTAACACTGGGCTACCAAAAATCCTTCAATCAGGATTCCAGGATTGATATCAAGGTAAACTCTGCCTATAATCGCAATAAAGTACTTTATCTGAGCGAAGTATTGCTGCCGGAAGACTATGCCGTCCGTTTGAGAAGTACAGGATTTCAACTGGGACAGCCCCTATGATATGAAACCGCAGGATTCTTTAATACTGAGCAGGATCTTTTTGACTGGTATAATCAAACTGAATTAGGTGCATCTCCCAAACTGGGGGACTTCAAATACAAAGACAAAAACGGAGATGGGATTATCAATGACAAAGACATGGTTCCGATTGGAAATCCTGAAGTGCCACAATGGACCTTTGGAGGAGCCTTTAGCTTTCAGCACAAAAGCTTTGATTTCAGTATGATGTGGCAGGGAGTCGGCAAGCGAAGCTATTTATTGACAGGACAAAAAATATGGGAGACTTACAACTTTAATGAATGGCATAAAGAAGCCTGGAGCCAGGAACGCTATGATCAGGGGTTAAAAATCACTTATCCCCGTCTGGAACCCGGAAGTAATGCAAGCAAGTTACCTGCCGATTTCTGGTATGTCGACGGGAGTTACATACGACTGAAAAATGTTGAGCTTGGTTATACTCTTCCCGAAAGAATCTCAAACATAATTTCTGCATCCTCGGTGCGATTCTATGTTAACGGACTTAATCTAATGACATTCGACAGTTATCCGGTGAAGTACCAGGATCCGGAACAAAACAATGAATTGTTGTATCCGGTCTTCAAAGCCTATAATATTGGGCTGAATGTTACATTCTAATGAATATTCCAAATAAATCAAAAATCATGAAAAGGTTATTGTTATCCATCAGCATAGCGTTGGGACTCATTCTCCAATACGGATGTGAAGGTGTTTTGGAGAAAACACCTGACAGTCAGATCACCATTGATAAAATACTGACCAATTATAATCAAAGCAAGGGTCTTATCGATGTTGCCTATAATGCCATTTACCTTAGCAGGGATCAGATCTCTTTTGTAATGAGTCCGATTGAATGTTTAACAGATAATGCCTATTGGGCTGCTACCTATAATGCGTACGAATGGCATAATGGTTCCTTATCTCTTACAAATCAGGTTATCAATTGGCCGTGGTCTTCCCCAAGTGAGCAATTATGGCCGGATTTCTGGCGGGGTATCAGGCTGGCCAATAATGCTATCAAGTATTTGCCTCAATCCAAGGTTATTACGGAACAAGAACGGTCAACATGGATTGCTGAAGCCCGTGTACTCCGTTGCTGGTACTATATGAACCTTTTGGAGTTTTACGGTCCGGTGCCGTGGGTTGAAGAACCGTTTGAAGCCACTTTTTCAGGTTGGAATGAATTAGTCAGACCTTCCTATAACGAAATTGCATCCAAAATATCAGAAGAATTGATGGAAGTAATAAATTCAGGTATTTTGCCTAACCGGCAACCCGCTAATGAATCAAGACATGTCGATAATGGGATTGCTTACGCTATCCGTGCCCGAGTTCTGCTCTACAATGCCAGTCCTCTCAATAATCCGGAAAATTCTAAGGAAAAATGGCAGCGTGCAGCAGATGCTGCCCAGGATGTAATCAATATGTCAGAATACAGCCTTGTTCCCATGTCGGATTACAAAAGATTGTTCATCGGTGCATTTGCATCAAAGGTACCCGAAATAATTTGGAGATCCTGGAGTGATAATTCACACATCAACAACACAAATGGCGTGGATGTCGGAACCTATCCGCATGCGTCTATACCTCATATGTGGAACTGTGGTGAATCTCCCACTCAGGAACTCGTTGATTGCTTTGAGATGACCAATGGCGCACTGCCTGTTACCTATGATGATGCAACCAGGACAAAAATCACGGTGACTCCGGGAGCTGCTGCTGTGGGTTACAGTGAGGGAGTCGGCGGGGATCCCTATAGCAACCGCGATGCGCGTTTTTATATTAATATCCTTTACAATATGGCCAACTACGGCGTACCCTATAAC
>CAZLDP010000573.1:0-2110 GCA_964558145.1 uncultured Prolixibacteraceae bacterium
AACGTAAAATGTCTGCCCGCGAATGAAATTCACGGTAGAATACAACCCCGATTTCTTTAATGACATTGCTCAGGCTGTTGACTGGTACAATGAAAAACAGGCGGGTTTAGGCGACAGGCTTTTTAACAATATCAAAAAACAAACGGCAAAACTCTCAACTACGGCCCTGCATTTTGCTGTAAAATACGATGATATCCGGTGCATGTGCATTGAAAAATTCCCCTATCTGGTACATTACCGTATAAACGAGCAAACCAAAACGGTTAAAGTTGAAGCCCTTTTCCACACAAGCCGTGACCCGAAAATCTGGGATGAACGTACGCAATATTAATGCAAAAAGCCCCGGAATTACCGAGGCTTCTGCTTATTTTACTATTAAATCTATTTTATTTGACACAATAACTCCTTTATAAATTTGAACTTCTTCAGGTTTGTCTCTATCCCACAAACTCAATGTTGGTGGGGATTTAGTTATAGTATCACTGAACGAATAAAAAAGAAATATCTTATACTTTCCAGGGGGTAAATCATGATAAGAATTTAATAATGGATATAAATCAACTACAGTATCATTGCCTGATACTATTAGCTTTGATAATTGATAAGCATGAAGTTGAGCATAATCCATCTTAAACTTCTTCACCTTTAATGTCTTTTTATTTACATTTTCCCTTCGAAAAGTATTATTTATTTCATCTTTAGCGTTTACAAATGAAGGTTGCATAACTTCCTTAGCTTCAATAATGTTTCCATCCTCATTTTCAATTAAATAATTCAATCCTACAGAACTTCCTTTGTATTTATTTAATGTAATAGAGTCAAAAACAAAAGATAAAGAAGGAGTATACTGATAAAACTTATATAAATACATCGTATCTAATTCATCATTAAAACCAGATAGACGAACCTGAAGCTTAACAGCATCATGTTTCAGTTCCTTTACAACAACAGCACTTGTTATTTCTAATTTACCCATATCTTTTATTTGTCCATACATAATGGATGCAATAAAAGTAAACGTTAAACTCAAAATTAATCTCATGTTATATTTTAAAATAGTCCTGGCAATCCCCAATAAAGTCTGGCGTAATGCTCCATAAGCATCAAACGATTTGGGGTTGCAAGTCTTGAATAATTAAAAGAATGAGCTCTAAATTCTAACATGTAGGTATAGTTACTTGAATTTTTACTATGCAAGAAAGATGCATATCCTGTGTAATAATCTTTTGCATGATACCACTCATGAAACAAAGTTTCTTTTGCAGTAGCACTTCCCCTCCACATTTGACATACTGTACTTTTCGATAAATAAATTTTATTGTTATTTAACCAAGCATAACCATCAACAGAAATATCAAATGTCCTCCCTTGTCTATGAAAACCATTTACCAAGTCGCCATCAGGGTTCATCATACTTCCACCAGCATTACGATAGCCTGTTCCTTGTAGATTCCTGTTAGTTCCAAGTGTTACATCGCCTACACCAGCTTCTCCTATCTCAGATATTAACTCAGCATTATTATTCTTTAGTAAGATTTCTAATTTTGTTTCTAATGTTGGTCCTCCATCCCAAAAACTTCTTCCATCTCTATACGTATCTATTCCGCCAGCAAATCCACCTAACAATGCACCCGATGCGCCTGAAATTGCTCCAGTTTTTAAACCACTGCCCAGTGCATCTCCGAAAGATTGTCCTTGCATTAGTCCGTTTCCTGTTCCAGTTAAGAAACCACTTGCAAATCCCGCACCGGCACCTGCTAATGCCCCATTAACAAAACCACTTGTATAACCGACAGATAAAATTGTAGATATTCCTTGTGACGAACCGACAAAGCCAGCCCAAAATGATGCTCCTGCACTTGCAGTCTGAATTCCAACTCCAACACCTGCTCCTAATGCCCCGGCTGCTGCACCAATTCCGAAATACCCAAGCCCTTCCCAAGAAAACTCAGCTCCATTCATTGCCCAATTCATAACGCCACCAATAGCTGCTCCAATAACCAAATGCCAAAATTCTCCTGTTGGGTCAGTATAAATGAGTGGATTATTTAGGCAATAAGAATACCTGTTAAAATTCTGCGAAAAATCAGGTAACTGGACATTGTTGTCG
>CAZLDP010000574.1:0-2110 GCA_964558145.1 uncultured Prolixibacteraceae bacterium
AGGGTGTCGGAAAAGGCCGACAGGTTGCTGACGATGTTGCCGAAATTGTCGGAATTGTTGTTGAGCGATCTGGAGAAACCTTCCATATTTCTTATTAGGCTGGCGATGTTGTTTTTTTCTCCTGCCAGGAGTTCCTGAAGATCGGCGGATGTTTTTTCCAGGTTGTTGATGGTAGTATTGATATTCTCAAAACTCTCGGAAAGGTTTTTTCGGGCATCTTCATTGAAAATAACCGTTAATACGGTAATGGCTGAATCAACGGTGGAAAGAAGTTCTTCAGCTTTTGATTTCAGGGGAAGGACCTGGAGGCTCACCTCCTCTTTCAGGTCATTCTCGATTTCTCCGGGGATGGTATCTCCTGCAGAGTAAAAGGCCGTTTCTTCGCCTAAAACCAGTTTGACGGATCGTGTGCCCATGATGTCGCTGCTGACAATGCGGGCTATGGAATTCCGGGGAATGGAGAAATCATCATCCATCATAAAGGTCACTATCAGATCGCCACTTCTGTCGTTTGCAAATGAGATGTCCTTCACGCTGCCCACGCGGTATCCGTTTACGGTGACGTGACTCGATTTCTGAAGGCCGTCGACCCGCTCGTAGCGGGAGTAATAGTAGTCGACCGGCTTGAAAAAGTCGTGTCCTTTCAGGTAACTTAAACCCCATACCAGGAGGAAGATGGAAATAACCATCAGCAGACCCAGTTTCACATATTTTGAAATCTTCATTTTTCCTGATTTTGTTGTAAAGTTAAGGAAACCTGCCGGATTGTCCAATCAGGGATATTCACTTTTACTAAGCGCACGGGGAACTCCGTTTTCCACAACCACTAAAAAGGCTTCCGGGAATTTTATCCGCAGCCTTTTTTGTTCTGCCAGGGCTTCCTCTACTGTATCAAATTTTCCGGCAAAGTACTTGTACCAGGGAGAAACTTTGATCCGGATGATGTTTTTCTCTCCTTTGAAATTGGCGGGATCAGGTTCAATCGGCTTGGCAATGGCGCTTACCTGGACGGAATACCAGGTGGAGGGAGTGGTTTTATTGACCTCGCGCTTGTTGGTTCCCGCAGTCTGCCGTGCCGGGGGGGCTTCCTGCTTGCCGGGAGGTGTTTCACTAACGACCGGTTGCGGGGGAGTATCGGCGGCAGGTTCCGGTTGGGCGGCGGGGGTGGATTCCTGGGGTTTGTCGGCGCGGACTGTAAAGTTGCTCTTGCTGTCGATTATCTTCTTGTATGCGGAGAAGGCTTTGAAGATCGATTCTGCTACCTTGGTCTTTCCCTCTTCCGACGTGAGAAATTTCCGTTCGGCAGGATGACTGATAAATCCGACCTCTACAAGGACTGAAGGCATGGAAGTCTGGCGAAGAACCAGAAATCCGGCCTGTTTAACTCCCCTGTTGATGAGTTTCAGGTTTTTTGTAAATTCATCCTGGATGCAGGCGGCTAAAGTGATGCTTTGGGTCTGGTATTCGGCCTGCATGTTCTCGAACATGATGTACGACTCCGTTTCGTTCGGGTTGAAACCCTCATAATTGGTGGTGTAATCTTCCTCTAACAGAATTACCGAATTTTCCTTCTTGGCAACTTCTAGGTTTTCAAGGCTCCGGTGAAGGCCCAGGGTGAATGTTTCAGTTCCCCTGACCGAGGTTTGGGCCACCCAGTTGGCGTGAAGGGAAATAAAGAGATCGGCCTTGTTTTTCATGGCAAGGGATGCCCTGGTGTGCAATGGGATGAACAGGTCCTTCGACCGGGTATACACCACCTTGACTTCAGGATAGGATTCTTTGATCAGGTTTCCCAGGCGGAGACCGATGGCAAGAACCAGGTCTTTCTCACGGACTCCTCCTGCAACCGCTCCGGGATCACTCCCCCCATGCCCCGGATCAATGACTACTGTCCGGAGTTCTCCTGCTTCCCTGCCGGGCTGACTCTGAACTGCACCAGCCATCCATAAAACTCCTAAAATGGGCAGCAGGAAGTGTGCGCTTGTGATTACTCTCATGGTTATTCCTCTTCCCTGATGAACGGCAAAATTAGAAATATTAGTATTATTTTGCACTTGTAACACTATATATAAAGGCCTTATTTATAATTTTGCACACCTTCGGATGATTC
>CAZLDP010000575.1:0-2110 GCA_964558145.1 uncultured Prolixibacteraceae bacterium
AATCGGTGAACGTCTGGGTTGAAGAGGGGAAGTTGAAATCAAGAGACCAATTCACCCCCCGTGACCTCTACCCATTTGGATTCATGGTGTATGAGTTGTATAAGAACGGATTCCTCAATGCCAAAAGCGTGGGGTTCCAACCGATTACTTATGCTTTCAACAATGAAACCGATGGCGTTGAATTTTATACCCAGGAACTTTTAGAACATTCCTGCGTCCCCGTCCCCGCTAATCCTGAAGCTCTGGTTTCAGCGAAATCCATGGGAATCGATCTTCTTCCCTTGAAATCCTGGGCGGAAAAGGTTTTGGATACCTGGAACGATGAGAAGGGGATCTGGATTCCCAAGAAAGACATTGAAACCGTCTTTTCTCTCCTCAACGGAAAAAGCTATTCCACCCCTCCGGACGAACCCAAAGGAGACAAACCCCAAAATACCGACCTCGAAGAAAAAACCAAAATCAGCGATGAATTAATGGATGTATGTCAAGAACTGGACATTGAAAGCCTTGCCATAGACTGCACTTCTCCCCAGGAATTGGTCCGGCTCATCAAAGAAGAAGTCGTCAACCTGAAAGCCGGCCGCGTGTTGTCCGAGAAAAATAAAACTTTAATCAAAACCTGCGTTTCTCAACTGCAGGAAGCCATAGAAGCGTTAAACAAGCTTTTAGACGCAACTGAACCTCAAGATGATGACGACAGCAAAGAATTCACTTTTGACGATGAAAGTCCTGAAGAACAGAAATCCACTGATCCCACCTTAA
This sequence comes from uncultured Prolixibacteraceae bacterium, assembly GCA_964558145.1. Taxonomy (GTDB): domain Bacteria; phylum Bacteroidota; class Bacteroidia; order Bacteroidales; family Prolixibacteraceae; genus UBA1413. The sequence continues at coordinate 763 of CAZLDP010000575.1, forward strand.
ATGATGAAGAGATCGACCTCGATTCAATTGCCCACGAAGAAAAGACCCCACCCAGCTCACTCAACATTAATGCAGACGATGTAAAGGGAGTCCTCGGCAAATTGATTGACGAGAAACTGAGGAAGTTGACTGGAAAACTCGATTAAGAGGTGAACGAACGTGACTAAAGAAGAACTTGTACAGTTAATAGATGACGTTTTAGGCGAAAAATTAAAAGACGTGTTACAGCAGCAAAGTGATAACCAGCAGAAATGGATTGAGAAAATCCTTACTGCTCAAAGGCAACAGGAGCAGAAAGCCGAAAAGCCCAATGTGGGCCGCTTAATCCGAGCCTTAGCGGCCGGAAAGGGCGATCCCCAAAAAGCGGCTGTATGGGCGAAGAAACAGTGGAACGATGAGGCAATCGTCAAAGCCTTGCAGTCCGATGAAGGATCAACTGGAGGATATTTAGTTCCTGAGGAATATTCCAGCGAACTCATTGAATATCTGCGTCCATTGGCCGTTGTGCGCAGAATGAACCCCGTGATTATCCCGATGGAAACCGGCACCATGAGCATGCCGGCAGTGACTGGCGGAGCTTCTGCTGAGTATATCGGTGAGGGAACCAACGTTCCGAAAAGCCAGCCCACCTTTGGACAGGTGAAATTAACCTGGAAAAAACTGGCGTGTCTGGTTCCGATCTCAAACGACCTCATCCGGTTTAGCTCCCCCAAAGCCGATGAAGTGGTACGAAACGACCTGGTTGGAGCAATGGCACAGCGTGAGGACGCTGCTTTTATTCGTGATGACGGCACCAACGATAAGCCTAAGGGCTTGTTAAATTGGATTGCCGCAGCCAATAAATTTGAAGCCAATAAAACCGTCAATCTCGCTAATGTCACCATCGACCTCGCTAAAGCAATTTATTACCTCCGCAAAAATGAAACCAAGTTCCTCAACTGCGGTTGGATTCTATCGCCTGGCTCGGAACTGTATTTAAGGACAATTCGGGACAGCAACGGGAATTTTGCTTTCAAGGGCGAAATGGACCAAGGCAGGCTCTTTGGATTCCCATTTGGCGTGACCACTCAGGTTCCCGACAATTTGGGCGACGGTGAGGACGAATCGGAAATCTACTTTGTTGATTTTGCCGACGCTGCGATTGGTGAATCAAGCCAAGTCGAGATCGAAATCTCAAGCGAAGCCGCCTATTACGACGGTTCAAATGTCGTATCGGCCTTCTCGCTTGACCAAACCGTATTAAGGGCAATCGCACGGCATGATTTTGCCATGCGCCGGAATACTTCGGGGGCTGTCATTCAAGCGGTCACCTGGGGATCTTCAATCGTATCATAACCGACTGATTCAA
>CAZLDP010000576.1:0-2108 GCA_964558145.1 uncultured Prolixibacteraceae bacterium
GGGAAGGACTGGACGAATTGAAAGAATTGCTGCTTGTCCGTTTTCCGATACTGCTGCTTGGTGGTCATCATTTCGAGATAGGCGGTATAGGTGCTGCAGTTAAACCCGGATACCAGGCTCTGGCCCTCGTAGGTGGTTTTCCTTTTGTTGATGGCGTAGAGCATGGTTCCCAGCAGCGCTCCTTTGGTCTGCTTCTGATTTTTGATCGGGGTAAAGGTAGCCATCACAGCACCTCCGTCAGCTTGCGAAGCTCACTATGGATGTTTGCAAAGGTTTCTTCAAACTCATCCAGCTTAACAGCCTGTACCTTTCCCATATTGCAGAGAATCACCAGCTGATTGAGATTTCTGCCGAGGGCTTTCAGCTGACTGACCATTTCCGGCAGGCTGTCAATGACGATGATCTTCCGGTTTAGAGCCGTATCGATCATAAATTCTGCGGTTGTCCGTCCTGCCCGTTTTGCTCTGCCGATAACCGTTGCCTTTTCCTTGGGTGTCATACGCAGATTAAAGCGTTCACTTTTCATGTGCTTATTCGCTCCTTTCGTTCCACGGGGTGTGGGGCAGCGCCCCGCTTAAATGCGGTCGGCGTACAGCCAGACGCTATGCTTGCCCCTCCCAACGGGAGGGTTTTAACGCTGTGCATTTCACTCACCTCCTATGCGATAATGAATGATAAATTGAAATATTCAATTCACTGTGTTATCATTATCGTACAGACAGAATCCGGAGTACACAGTGAAGCGCAAATGACAGATTTTACAAAAGTTCGATTATTTGCAGAGAGGAGAAAAGCATGGCGCAGTATCCACATATTCGGGTCTTTTACGGCAGCGATGGGCTGGTCCATTTCATGCCCTTTACAGATGAAACCCATAATGGGCAGTATGCGAAAAAGCACATTGGCCAGGGATTGATTGACTTTAGCGAACTGGATTTGAGCGAGTATCGGCTGCTGCTGGACACGACAAAGGGTATTCCGCTTACGATGGAGCACTACCAAGAAATCAGGGATGCCGTTTATGACGTAGCGGAAACGCTCAAACAAAAACACAGCTATGCGTTCTTCTTCCTTGTGGGGCTGCTCAACAACATTTTGAAAACGCCCATCTACTACAAGGACGATATCGACGCCGAGCAATTGAAACAGCTTGCCATCTGTCTGGAGGAGTTGGAGCGTGTATTGGAGTTGCAGGAGGTTTTCCGGGAAGCGGTCGACATGTGCCTGGACAGAGAAAACCGCCCGGACAAAATCATGTCCGAGCGGCTGTGCGAGTTTATGGCGGGGCATCCCGAGTTCGGGGACGCCGCGGTGAAAATGCAATACGCCATTCTGCCGAAAAAGAAAGGCAAGGTGGATATCGATACGCTGCGGGATATCCATGACTGGAAGCTGACCGAGCGGGACGAGCTGCTGGAAATCATGCATCAGGATAGCGAGGGCGTGAGCCTGATGCCCTACTATCTGATTGAGTATCTGGACGAGATGTTATTCTTTGAGTTCACCGAAATGCTGAAAAACGGGCAATATGTAAAGAGGTGCAAGCTCTGCGGGCGGTATTTTGTGCTGACCGACAAACGTAAGCGAGATTTCTGCGACAGGCCCTACCATAATAAACGCACCTGCAAACAGGCGGGGGCCAAGCTGTTCTTTGAAAAAGGGATTGAGACCGATACCTTTTTGCAGCAATATCTTACCGAGTACAACAAGGTCTATTCTCGCAGGTATAGAGCTGCGGGGAAATATTCCGGGGAGCACAGCGGCAGGGATTTGACCGAGGAGCAGTTCAAGACTTGGGCTACCGCCGCCAGCCAGGCCCGACGGGATTATGTGGAGGGCAACATCTCCGGCGATGAGATGCTGGCGAAGGTGAGGATGGATTAAAACCAGAGAGAAAACAGGTGTGTAAGGATTTGTTGCCACATTTTTTAATGAAGCCTATTGACACGTGATTATAATTATGATATTTATAATATAATTAATATTCGTATTATAGAAACTGAGGTATGCATATGCAGATTTGTCCGTTTGAAATCCAGCGGGAAATTCATAACCGCTTCGCAAAAACCTATAAAGCCTTCGGCGAATTTGTGGACTCTGGCGAACTG
>CAZLDP010000577.1:0-2106 GCA_964558145.1 uncultured Prolixibacteraceae bacterium
AAAAGGGACGGTTGTACTGGTCGGCTTTTTCGTCAAGAAACTCCTTGATTTCTGTCAGGGTCATTATACGGTGATTCCGTCCTTAATATGGATAATCCGGTCGCTCCGCTCAGCAAAGGAGTCGTCGTGGGTCACAATGATAAAAGTCTGTCCCAGATCGTTCCGGAGGGTAAAAAGCAATTCGTGAAGTTCATCCCGGTTTTTGGAGTCGAGGTTTCCCGATGGCTCATCGGCAAGCACGACGGCAGGCTGATTCACAAGCGCCCTGGCCACGGCCACCCGCTGTTTTTCACCTCCCGACAACTGGGAGGGCTTATGCTGGAAACGACCCCCCAATCCCAGATAATTCAGCAACTCCATGCTTCGGCTTTCGGCTTTCGACCTTGAAAATCCGGCGATGAAGGCGGGAATCATCACATTTTCAAGGGCGGAAAATTCAGGGAGTAAATGATGAAACTGGAACACAAATCCCAGTTTAAGGTTCCTGAAGCGGCTGAGTTCCCTTTCGCCCATCGTGGAAACATCCTCTCCTCCGATGAGGACTTTCCCTTCGTCGGCTGCAATCAGAGTGCCCAAAATCTGGAGCAGTGTGGTTTTCCCCGCCCCACTGGCACCAACTATGGAATAAAGTTTCCCTGCAGGAACTTCCAAACTGATGCCTTTCAGCACCTGAAGCTCCCCAAATGATTTCTTGATGTGCTCCGCCTTTACCATCCAGGATTTCTCTATGGGACGACCAACGACGCCGGAAAATTAATCGATATACTGATCATCGACCTGACCGATGATATCATCAGCTTCCTTTTTGATATCGTTGGAGACGGAATTCAGGTCTTTTTTAATCTCAGAGGTGCTCAAGTCGATTTCACGCTTGATCTCACCGGTCGCTTTCTTGAATTCCTGCATTCCTTTTCCCAGAGTTCTGGCTACATCGGGAATTGCCTTTGACCCGAAAAGCAGCAAAAAAACCAGCACAATTACAATGATCTCACTTCCACTCATAATAAAACCCCGATTTTGCTTATTGGTATATATCTTTTTGAACAGGAAGGCCTCCTGAAACGGTAAGAATCGGGAGGCTCCCTTATGATCCCTATTACAGTTCCTGTGCCACCTCCACTTCGATGAACGATTCAATGTTGTCACCTACTTTCAGGTCGTTGAAATTGTCGATATTAAGCCCGCATTCGTACCCGTTTTTCACTTCCTTCACATCTTCCTTAAATCGCTTCAGCGATCCCAGGTTTCCGGTGTAGATGACAATCCCGTCACGGATGACCCTGATCTTGCTGTTGCGCAAGATTTTTCCGTCGCGGACAATACAGCCGGCCACTGTTCCCACCTTGGTGACCCTGAAAATCTCGAGGATTTCTAAGGTTCCGGTGATCTCCTCCTTGATTTCGGGCGAGAGCATTCCCTGCATAGCCGCCTTGATCTCGTTGATTGCATCGTAGATGATCGAGTATAGCCGGATATCGATCTGTTCTTTCTCGGCCAGTTTGCGGGCACTCAGTGACGGACGCACCTGGAAGCCCACTACGATAGCTTCAGAGGCCGAAGCCAGCATAATATCCGACTCCGAGATCTGGCCCACTGCCTTGTGGATCACGTTCACCTGAATCTGTTCGGTCGACAGTTTGATCAGCGAGTCAGAAAGTGCTTCGATGGATCCATCGACGTCTCCCTTGACAATCAGGTTCAGTTCCTGGGAGTTGCCAATGGCAATACGGCGGCCGATTTCATCAAGCGTGATGTGTTTCTGGGTACGGAGGCCTTGTTCACGGGCAAGTTGTTCCCTTTTGTTAGCGATCTGGCGGGCATCCCTTTCCTGTTCCATCACGTGGAATTTCTCCCCGGCCTGGGGAGCCCCGTCGAGGCCCAGAATGATGACCGGTTCCGACGGGCCTGCTGAATCAATTTTCTGGTTCCGTTCATTGAACATCGCCTTGACATGTCCGAAATACTGACCGGCAAGCACCACATCCCCCACCTTCAAGGTCCCCGCCTGTACCAGCATGGTGGCCACATAGCCCCTGCCTCTGTCGAGAGATGATTCGATGATGGTACCAGTGGCAGTCTTGTCGGGAATGGCCTTCAATTCACGGG
>CAZLDP010000578.1:0-2106 GCA_964558145.1 uncultured Prolixibacteraceae bacterium
GCAGAATCAGGTTATCTTCTAATACACGGTATGCGATACCTTTATCCCTGAAGAGCTCGTCGAGGATATTTTCAACAGTAGCAGCTTTAGCCCTGACTGTGACCAAACGCTCCACATCAACCTGCTCCCGCTGATAAAAGAAACGGAAATTGCTGGTTTCTTCAATTTCCTTTAGGACATCAGCCACTTGTTTCTCCTTTACATTGAAAGTAAATCTCGTGGACTGGGAGTAAACCGTGGCCGAAACCTGCATCAATCCTGAAAGCAACAGTAAGATCGTTAGTTTCATAATTAAATACATTTTTTCAACTCCCCTGTTAAGCCGGGAAGGAGCAAACCCATTTTTTTTCATAAATTTGAATGTTTTTGATTAATAATGAAGGTGGTTCCCACCGTTTCTTAAAAACAAATTCAGCCGGTTGGTGTGCCAGCATCTTCCGGCTTAATTTTTCAAAAGTTTACCTCATCCTTTCTGGTTTTTTTGATTTATCAGATTAAGTGATTAAATATTTCAATGTTCTATTGCTCCATTGTACTACTTTACAGTAATTTCAACTTTTTGGTCTATGATTTTATAATCTATAGGTAATGTCTTTTTGATGATCTCAAGGATTTCCAGAATAGTCTCGTTTTTAAGGGTCCCATCATAGTGATAGTTAAGAATTGCCTTGCTTTTTACAACAATATCAACTCCATACTTCCTTTCTAATAGGGTGAACAACTCATCCAGCTTCATATTCACAAAAATGAGTTTGTTGTCTTTCCAGGAGGTAATCCAACGGGTATTGACCTTTCTTACAAATTGGGTATTGGATTCCTGATTGTACAAAAATTGCTCTCCTGGTTTCAAAAGAAGTCCACTTTCTAATTTGATGTTTGCGGAAGGAACGATCCACACTTCCCCTTCCTCCAGCGTTATGGCAGTTTCATTATCAGAGTCATATGCCTTAACATTGAACCGGGTCCCGGTAACTTTCACATCATACGTCTGAGTATGCACAATGAAGGGCTTCCTGGGATTTTTTTCAACCTGGAACCAGGCTTCTCCGCTGAGAAATACCTCCCTGCCTCCGTCTGTTCCATCCATGATGTATTTTACCCGGGAATCCGAATTCAGGTAGACCACTGATCCATCGGAAAGTACCAACTCCGAAATCGAACCTCTTGGAGAATGGGCAGTATAATAAGCAGGTTGATCTTTAAATAACAGGGATTCAATAAAGTATCCGGCAATTAGTCCGACAACCAGAATAGCAGCATATCTAAATAACGGATTTTTATAAATGGAGCTGGCCTTTCGGGAAGATTCCTCTTTTTCTATCTTTCTCAAAATGCGCTCAAATACTTTTTTTTGATTGTGCGGTACCGTTTTATTGGGAACCACCTCTTCCAGTTCTTCGATAAGCCTGTTCTTTAAATAAAATTCTGCTTCTGCATGGTGGAATAGCGAGTAAAACTCCTGAATTTCTCTTTCAGAAGCCGAACCATCTTTGTATTTCTCGATGGTTTGATTGTGATGACTGTACATTGTACTTTATTGATATCTGTTATACGTTTACACTTCCTGATTTACTCATTCAGGAATATTATTTTTCTTCTTTTTTGCAGAATTTGCGTTTGGAAATGCTGATCAGAAAAACTATTAGCAGTTGTATATGAATAAGGAAGGAGAAATCCATTCTTAATTTGCATTCATTCAAAGAGAAGTGTGATTGATTAGGTTGCCATTCGAAAAAAGTAAATTCTAAGTTATGTTTCTTGAAATTAATGTGTTACGGGAAAACAAAACAGCAGGGTAAGTAATAGTTCATTTTTAAAATGTTCCTTAAGATAAGAAATTGCACGGTATAACTGATTCTCCACTGTTCGTCTTGAAAGGTTGAGTTGAAAGGCAATTTCATTGTTGGTCAGGCCTGATTTTTTGCTCATCAGGAAAATTTTGCGACGTTGTTCAGGCAATCTATTGACCATTTTTTCCAGGTTTGCCTCCATGTCATCGAAAATCACCTGGCGCCAGGTAAAGTCCGAACTCCAAGTAAAATTAAGGGTTGCATATTCAGAAAATGCTCTTTCATTTCGGAAGGAATATAAAATTTGGGTTCCTTC
>CAZLDP010000579.1:0-2097 GCA_964558145.1 uncultured Prolixibacteraceae bacterium
TTGGTAATCATTGATGAAGAATAAAAAATATGATCTTCGCCAGGAGGCAACATATCTGGCAACTCGGCCATTCCGTCGAGAATATGGGGCAAATAATCCCAGTACGAATCGGAAAACCAAGGCTCAATATATTCAATTCCAGTATAATTAATGGCCTGATGATTTTTAGAGTACTGATTGTAAGCTGAATAGGTAGAAAGAGCAAAAGAAGCACGTGCCTCTTCACGTACACCTTCATCCAGGCAAACGCCGTACCATTTGGCAACAACAGAAGCATAACGGGCCGTATGGCTGCTCATTTCTTTAAAACATCCATCCTGCTCTTTAATACTGGTTGCACCAAACCTTTTCACCTGACCAAAACGGTTCTCCACCCATTGGATTAATGCAGGAATATGTATTTTATAATCAGGATCAATCCCGGGATTTTTCAGGATATACCGTGCCGTTTCCATAGGATTTTGCTGGTTTAGGTTAGTATAATTGGAAGATACATCTTCATAGTATCCCGACCAATGATTATTCTTCATCGGATAATCAAGTATCCATCTCCAAAGCAAATCACGTTTACTTTTAAGTTCCTTTTTGTCCAAAGAGACAGATATTTCATTCGAAAGTTCATCGAATAGTTGAAGAGGGAGGATCATGTTTGAACAATAAGTGTCTAATATTTTACCTGTTTTTAGGTTGACCATAAACGGGATAGGAGAATTCTTTTTGTCACCTTGCTTAACATGTGCCAGAATGGTTTTGGCAATCGTTTCGGCTTTCACGAAATATTGTTTTTCTCCGGTAAACCGGAAGTAGTCCAGATAGCCCAGGGCAACCATACAGATTTTGTCCACTCCGCTCCATTCGTCGGTATATTCACCATCCGGAGTATCGTCCTGTGTTCTTGGCACATCGGCCCACACCCAGTCTGACGGCGTATGATAATACGCCACCCTTTGAATGAGCTTCCTTACCGGATCGAGCGCCGCTGTATCGCCGGTATAGGCGTAATACCTCTTAAAAGTTTCCATTCCCCAGTAAACATTACTGCCCTGATTATTCTGTTTGTAACAAAACGAACCGTATTTGTATAGCTTTGCAGTAACCAGGTAAATAGGGTCATCGCTAAACTTTGTTTTGTAGGAAGGACAGTTTTCAAGATAATACATACTCCAAGGAAGTACATTGTTGTATTTTGTCCACGGTTGAAGTTTGACTTCCTTTAAAACAACTTCGTGATCCAATATCTTTTCCGGGTTTTGGGCAGTTCCTGCAATTACAAAGAATATAAAAACAAATAAAAAATCAATCCATTTCATATACTCAACTATTTGATTTATTTTGAGAAAGCATCCATCAATGGTTTCCCCGTCACCCATTCATTCAGCTTTAATCCGAACATCCAGGCAATAGTTGGAGCCAAATCATAGGTAAATGCCGGATGTTTGATTTCATATCCTCTTTTGACCCCTTTTCCTGAAATTATAAAAGGAACAATCATTTCATCCGGATGAGTTCCTCCATGTGTTTTCTCAATCCCACCGTGATCCGCAATAACAAAAACAACTGTATTGTCAAACATTCCTGTTTCTTTAAGTTTACCCAAAAGCACGCCAACCATGCTATCCGCCTTTTCAATTGTTTCAATATATTCAGCAGAACGGTATCCTCCACTATGGCCTCCATGATCTACTCCATCAAGATGCACAAATGTAAAATTCGGAAGTTTTTCAACTAGAAAATCACAAGCTTTTTGGGCAGCTTCATCCTCCGATCCTGCAGAAATACTTAGATCGCATACATCGGGTTCTATAAAATTGCCAAAACTTTTCCAGTGATAAATGGCACCAATTACGGCTCCGGGAACACGATCGCGAATTTCCCCAAAAATTGTCGGGAACATGTTGTGATCACCTTTATAAACCGGTTCCATTAATTTATTATCCACCGTCCATGAGTTGTTTCCAATCCCATGTCGTTCGACAGTCGTGCCGGTAATCATCGAACTCCATGCTGGGCCACTGCTACTGGGAACAACTGTTCGTGCAGCAAGCGAGTACGCCCCGTTTTTCATCAGTTCATCCATTATGGGAGTTTTAGCCATAC
>CAZLDP010000580.1:0-2097 GCA_964558145.1 uncultured Prolixibacteraceae bacterium
GGAACTAACTGTCCGGCAACTGACGGACGAAGTACAACCACAGGAAGTGGTTCAATCCGATGTGTATGTCAAAGATGATTATTTGGTTTTTAAAGACGTTGAAACGTATTCAAAAATTTCAGATCAATTAGATTCGATGACTGAAGAAGAATATTCCGCTTGGGAAAAAGGACTCGGGTTTTTTTCTGCCAGGTCACTTTCAAATGTGGTCTATACAATGTTTTATCCCAAATTTGTTTACAATCAAAACATTCCTGATTATACTTCGCCGGAAACCACACAAGGTTGTACTTACCTGTTTATGAGGTATTATGATGTTCTGACTGGATATTATTCTCAAGTTATTCCGGAAATATATAATAACAACTTTACATTTTGGTCGAGAGGTTGGGATTATAGCAACAGGATAACGATAACATACTCTAATCAATAATCTATTAGTGAGGTAGGCTGAAATGAATTTAGCCTACCTTAAAATCTTATAACCATGAAAATAAGATTGACTTTTATTGTTTCACTTTTTTTTATCAGTTGCATAACAGAAGTGGACATCTCTTTAAACGAGCCTAAAAAAGAAATTACTGTAAATTGTATTCTTACTCCGGATGCCGAAACCGTCACTGCCTGGTTATCATATACAAAACCCGCTTTATCTTCTGCCGGTTTCGAACCCATTAACAATGCCCGTGTATTTTTATACGAACAGGGAAATCCGGTGGGGCAATTCAGGCAAACCGACTCCACAGCCTGGGTTTTGCCTTACAAAATAAAACCCGGAGAAAAATATAAAATTGAAGTTACAACCAACAATACAGCAGTTTGGGCCGAAACCATTGTGCCTCAATTCATTTCTGCTGAAATAGATTCTCTTCAGTTATTTCATTACCGTTTAGAGTATAAAATTTTAATTTACGATAGTCCTTCCGAAAGTAATTATTACTGGATTTCGGCTAAAGGATACAGTTGGTATGATGGTTTACCATATTATGAAATGGCAGGCGCTATTCATACTAATTATTCTTTTGCTGATGATTTTAACCGATATTCAGAAACCCTTTGGGGAGGATATATTTACAGTTATGAAAAATACATCAGAATAACAGATATTTCATTACCGTACAGCTTTATACAATTACAGTTTCACCCATCGACAATTGATTTCACTCAAGGTCCTCAAAAGGTATTTATTCTTTCTGTAGATTATCACCTCGATAAATACATGAAATCAAGTTTATTAATGGAAGAGAACGATTTATGGGCAGAGGATGTTCCTATTGTTTACGCACCCTTCCCCATCTATTCCAACATCCATGGCGGCACAGGGATTTTCAGCTCTTTTACCAGCGTTTCAAAAGAATTTTCAAGGGATTAAAATGGCATTAAAACACCATATAAAATTCATCGTCATTGCTTTTTTGAGACTGGCAATTTCCTTTCATTCGTTTGCACAGTCAACCGTAACTGTCAGCGGGTATGTTTCCGACGCAGCCACCGGCGAACGGCTTGCAGGCGCAACGGTTTTTCTTCCCGAACATAAAAGGGGCGCGGCCTGCAATGATTATGGATTTTTCAGCCTCGGCGTTCCTCCCGGAAAAGTTACGCTCGTGTTCCGTTTATGGGTTTTGAACCGCTGCAGAAAACGCTGAATGTTCAAACCGACACGCTGCTCAACATAAAGCTCGAAACCCGGAACATCGTAAAAGAGGTGCAAGTGAAAGCCACGCCCAAAGAGGATTTTTTGCTTTCGCCGGCCATGGGCACACACCGGCTGAACGCGCAGCAGGTGGAACGCATTCCGGCGGTTTTAGGTGAACCCGATGTGCTGAAAGCCATGCAATTATTGCCCGGCGTTTCGTTTGCCACCGAAGGTTCCACCGGGTTCAGCGTGCGCGGCGGCAGTCCCGACCAAACGTTAATCCGCCTCGACGGCGTGCCGGTGTATAACGTAAACCACCTGTGGGGATTTATATCGGCCTTTAACAACGATGCCATTAAAGATACCCGGCTTTACAAGGGCAACCTGCCTGCGCGGTTTGGCGGGCGGCTGGGCTCAGTGCTCGATGTAAGCATGAAAGAAGGCAACCTGCACAAACAAAC
>CAZLDP010000581.1:0-2095 GCA_964558145.1 uncultured Prolixibacteraceae bacterium
GTATAATGCCTGCCCCGCTCAAGCGGGGGGCTACATGATTAAAAAGTGACATTTATCCCGAAGGAATATTGTCTTGTAAAAGGATAAGCATATCCTGAGCCGACAGTTCTGCCTGCACTAATACCTGGATTAATTTTTACGCGAGATGCTGTTATTTGCTCCGGGTCGAAATATTTTGCTACCTCAGACCATTCTGTTAAGTTTTCACCGCTAACAAATACCCTGATAGTGTTTATTTTAATCTTATTGGTAAGGGATGATGGCAGTGTATAACCTATGGTAACGTTTTTCAGTCTAAGGTAGGCTCCATTCAGCATATATCCTGTCTGTGGTATGGCAAGCCCCATAGCCTGATCAATCCGCTCGCCCAGATTCCGGTCAGCCAGCCATGCCTGAAATACAGGATATTTTGCATCCAGATTCTGGTTGGCAAGCCCCGCGACAAGATAAGCTTGTGAATGCTTAGCACGTTGAGTTTCATTATCATCCTCAGGTCTGTAAAAGTCGAACAAGTGTAAGTATCCCCCGGAATATGGTTGCTGATAAAAGCCCCAATATAAATAATCCTGCGGGTAGTAATCTCTTTTAGCGATTCCCTGAAAGAATATCCGTAAATCGAATCCATTCCAGATACCATCCAGATTTAGACCATAGCGAAATCTTGGAGTTAAATTTCCAATAATCGAAAGATCTTTCGGATCATTAACTGTTAATCCTATCTCGATTTTCCCGTTATTATCAAGATCTTTATATTTTGGCCAGCCGGGTACAATTGACAGAGCTCCCCATGGAATAATGCTGGATTCATCCAATTCCGCAATTTCTTCTGTATTTTGAAATAAACCGTCATTCTGCAATCCCCATATCTCACCCAATTCCTGACCTTTATAAAATTGAATCAGATTTTTATTCGGATTATCGAAAGAGGTGATCCATGAGCGGCTGTCAGAAATAATAAAGCGTGTGTTAAACATAAGGCCTTTACCGGCAAGCAAAACATTGTTTTTATATGTCAATGATAATTCCCAGCCATTTGTTTTCAGATCAGCAGCATTTTCATTTGGTTCTGCTGCACCCAAAACGTCAGGAAGATCCCTTCCCTGTGTCAGCATACCTTTAGTATTTCTCTGATAAATATCAAATGTTGCCGACACACTGTTATCGAATAAGCCCAGATCAAAACCAAAGTTTCCGGATACCACGTTTTCCCATGTATAGTTTGAAGATACCAGTTGCGGAGAAGATACTATCTGAGGCAGACTATTACCAATTATGTAACGCCCTGTACCTGCGGTCATTGATGGAATGTATCCATATTCACTAACATATTGGTTTCCCAATGAACCATAAGAAACCCTGAATTTTAACAGATTGACCACATTACGTATGGGTTCCATAAATGATTCTTTATCAAATCTCCAGGCAGCTGAGGCCGAAGGGAAAAATCCAAACCGGTTATCAGATGGGAATTTAGATGATCCGTCATACCTGCCGTTGAATTCAAGGATATATTTTTCATTGAAAATGTAATTGGTTCTGAAGAATAGCCCTCTTATAGCCCAATCGGAAATTGATTCCCCGACAAAAGTATCCCCGATTGCAAGCTGTATTGTGGGAAGTGATGAAGAAACCACTTTGTCTCTTCTGCCCATAAACCATTCCGACCGGTTGTATTCCTGGTTAAAGCCTGCAATTGCTGTTATCTGGTGCTTGCCATATAATTTATCAAAAGTGCCATAAATATTAAATACCGAATAATCTGTGAAGGTTCCACTACGGTAAGCATTGTTATTACCTTCTTCACGGATATCATCCGGTCCATATCCTATTTTGTATTTTGTTTGATAACTGTTATAATTTGAAGCTCCTCTTTTAATAGTAAAATCACTGTTAATCCTGAAAACTCCTTTCCAGAAAGATGCTTCACCGGTAAATGTTGTCTGAAAAGAAGTATATTTATCTGTGATTTTTCCCCCTTCCGAAATTCTCGCAGCTGTCCGGCCAACATAACTGTTTGCCCATGAATCATCGGGGTTTTTATCCCAATTAACAGTTTCAACATTATAAATATCCCACAATGAAAGATAATATGGAT
>CAZLDP010000582.1:0-2089 GCA_964558145.1 uncultured Prolixibacteraceae bacterium
GTATCCGTCATGCCCTAATAGATCGATATCGTTGTTGTAAAACTTTATGGTTTGATATCCGGTATTTGAACCCGCGCTGATAACTCCCAATAAACCGGGAGTAGGGTTTCCCCATTTATAAAATGAAACATCGGCAGGATGCAGGATAGTCTGTCTAAGGCGGGGATCCCTGTTTTCAAAAATATCTTCATAAACCGCATCACCTTTATACAACGGAGAAAGGGTAATGGGTAATCCGTCGGTACACAGGTAATCTTCCACCATGCTTTTTGTTGCGCTAAACATCCAAAGATATATCTGAAATGAATTCACCGACAATCCCGACTTGTATCTTCTCCAGCACATCACTTCGTCGACTCCTGTAAGATCGCCCATCCTGAAGATGGCGTTGTAGTTATTGGTAAAGTTGCCTTTGGTATACAGTTTATAAGGCCCGCTGGTGATTATTTCATTGGCAGCATCGGCAGCGGCCTGAAGCCATTTGTTGGCATCGGCACCACCGTGGTATTTTCTCCATGTTCCTTCAAAAAGGCAGATGCGCGATTTGACAAGCAGGGCGCACCAGCGGTTCAGTCTTCCCGGAGCGCTTCCGTCGCCCCAGTTGGCCGGGAGGTTGGCACAGGCAAAATCCAGGTCGGCAAGCACCTTGTTCATAACCGTATCGCGGGGTGTACGTTTACCGAACAGTTCTTCCGATTCGGTTGTTAATTCCTTGTCCAGCCACGGGTAATCACCATAAAGGTTTACCTTGTCGGCAACCATCCATCCCCGGAAAAGACGGGCTTCGCCCTTGTATTTGTTAATTACCTCCTGGGTGGTTTTAGCCTTGTCGTAATTGGCCAAACCGATATTGATGGCTCTGGCAAAGTTGAAACAGGTAGCATTCCAGCCGAATGAAAACGGATTTGTGTCGGGAACGATCTTGCCGGCTCTTATGTTACAAAAATTTGCATTGTACGACTTTGACCTGACATCGTTGTCTGTCATTCCGTCGTATGAATACTGTGAGTTCAGTGTCGACGAACTTTCATTATTGCCGATCAGCAAGCGCATGCTGGGGCTTATAGCGTAGTTATAAAAATTATTATTGTAAATTTTCAGATCATTTTCAGTGTTCCAGAATGTCTCACTGGATATACTGGTCAACGGATACAGATCCATCGAATCATCATTACAACCGATGAGGAAGGCTGTAAGAATCATTAAATATATTGCTTTATTTTTCATTGTACCATGTTATTAATATCCTACAATGTAACTCTTAAACCCAGGGTAAACGACCTGTGAAACATGTATTTCGGGGTCAGGCTGGAGGAGTCTTCCGGGTCGAGGGTTTTGTATGTGCCGGATGCCTCCCACAGGTTTGTGCCGTTCAGATAGACCTGTGCGCTTGAAACAAGTTTCTGAGGAATATTATAACTCAATGTTACATTCTTTAACCTGATATAAGCGCCATTCTGCAGGTAACGGGTCTGAGCGGGAGTGTTTTTACTGTCGCTGTAGGCATATTGCACCAATGGGAAATAACCGTCGGGATTTTCCGGGCTCCAGGCATCCTCGTACCACCATTTTTCCATCGAAATGGATTTGAAAGGCCAGAATCTCAGGAAATTGCCTGTGGAGGGATAAAAGTCCCTTTTTAACAATCCCTGGGCGAACAGATCAAGGGAAAAATCCTTGTATTTAATATT
Organism: uncultured Prolixibacteraceae bacterium; assembly: GCA_964558145.1. Lineage (GTDB taxonomy): Bacteria > Bacteroidota > Bacteroidia > Bacteroidales > Prolixibacteraceae > UBA1413. Next base: position 1,692 of record CAZLDP010000582.1, read on the forward strand.
CGGATTTAGCCCGAATGAATACCTGGGTGTAGAGTTTCCTATTCTGATCCGGTCGCCTGTATCGTCGAGGGTATTGGAGCCGGTGGTGATCACACCGTCTCTGTCAAGGTCGGCGTAATGTACGTCGCCCAGCCTCCAGTTTGAACCGATCCTTGACTGGTCAGCAGCGGTGGCCAGTTCTTCTTCGGTCTGGAACAAGCCAACGGTTTTGTATCCCCATATCTCTCCCACTTTTTTGCCGACATAATAGCTGCCAATAGCTCCTGTGGGATTATCATATTTGGTGATTTCGGTCTGATAATCGGAAAGGGAGAGATTGAAGAGGAAAGACCAGTCCTTGCTGAATTTGTTGTGCCAGGTCAGTACAAGTTCCCAGCCGGTGTTTCTTAAATCGGCGG
>CAZLDP010000583.1:0-2081 GCA_964558145.1 uncultured Prolixibacteraceae bacterium
AGGGGTCTCATCCTTCAAGATGGGAAAAGGTTTCTGATATAAAAATTCTGCCATGTTATTTGAAAAAAGAGTGTAATGCTAAAAATAAAAGAGTTCAGTTAATTCGGATTGCGGTTCTTTGGGTACCCCGGTAATCAACTTTCTGTACCTTTCGGAGGAAGCTGATCAGGGTCTGTGACGTGGTTTCGTAGTTGACCGTTCCCGGATCGACATGATCGAAGGAATAACTGGAACTGATGTAACTGTTCATCCCCACCTTATAAGTTTTGGCAAGATCTAAAAGTTGGCCGTCCAACCCCTTCATTTCCACATCGACACAAATGCCATTGCCATTGATCATTGCGGTATAGGTCATTCCCGATACAATCAGATCGATTTTCTTACTTCTGTTATAGGAATTGACTAACAGGGATTTGATTTCTGACACGGTCATATTGATCACCACCACCTGATTTCCGAAGGGGTCAAGACGGAAAATATCGCGGTAGAGAATATTTCCTTCGGCAAGGAAGGGAATTCTGATGCCGCCAATGTTCTGCACGGCTATGTCAACCCCGCTTATGGCGGTTACTGCATCGGCCATCATGGCTCCCAGTTCCTCTTTGCCGGTCACCGGAGTGACCGCCTGAGCAAGAACGCGATTCATCTCTTCGTTGTCGTTGTAACGGTCGATGTCTGCCTGAACCGAAGGATTCCTTCCATTAAGGGCATCCAGGGAAATCAGTTCATAATCAATCCCCGTTATCTTTCCCCCTTCGACGGTCAGGGTGGTCTTACCCACACTCTTCAATTGAGATCCGGTTTGGACGATGGTCACCCCGTTTTCCACCCGTGGAACCTCCATGACGGTGTGAGAATGGCCCCCAATGATCAGGTCGAACTGGGGATATTTCTGCGCCATCGAAATGTCGCCCTCAATACCCAGATGAGTTAAGCCAACCAGCATACCATATTTCTCCTTCAGGAAGAGGAAATCAGCAGCCCTTGTTTCTGCGTGCGTAAATGTGATCCCCTCCAGCTTTGAAGGATGTGACGAGGGCAAGCCATTCTCATCAAGCTGAAGAAAGGCAACAAACGGGATCCGGCACCTGCCTGCCTTCAGGCTTACCCAAGGTTTGACCTTTTTGAGATGCGACTTGCTCACATCGATATTGGCGCTGATAAAAGGAAAATCAGCCTCTTTTCTGCGTTGGGAAAATTCTTTTTGCCCCATGTCAAACTCATGGTTTCCAAAAGCCGACAGTACAAAACCCGCTTGGTTCATCAGGTCCACCATCGGGTAGCCCACAATGGGATACATGTCGACAATGGGATTGCCGGTGAAATTATCGCCGGCGGAAACTAGAAAAAGATAGCGGTGCTGTTGGCGCAAACTGTCGGCCAGCCAGGTAAGCTTCGCCATGTTGTCGATCTTGGAATGCATGTCGTTGGTGTGGAGTATCACCACTTCAAAGCTCTTTTTACACTTTCTGCCGGCCTGGGACACTTGGGGCAAAGACAAAAGGAGAACAAAGAAATAAATCAATATTCTATTGATATACATAACGATATATTATTCATTTAAACAATTACTTCATTCTGATTTCCACCCTTACTTCAATACAGAATATATAAATGGTCTATGTTGATCATCACCTTTTGCTTCGGGCTGCTAACCGCAGGAAATAATGGCCCCCTTCCACAGCCGGACCATCGGGTTCGGTTTTGTAACCGAAACGGTCATAAACGGCCAGGTTGCCGCTGAGCAACCGCTTGCTGCTGGTCAGGGAGTAAGCCCTGACTGCATCCAGAATGGTCGCCCCCTCAAAAATCAAAACTCTAATCCTATTTATGAAAACCACCATAGCCTGAACCTGATATGCTTATCTAATAAACTTCATCATGGTTACCCATATCAACAAACCTTGCAGTCATGTCAGTCTTATTTTGTGTTAACAAAAATAGTCATTTTAGGAGATTGCAGCCACGTAATGCCATCGCAGTTCCTTCATTAAACATCAAATTGATATCTTTGCTTTGACCAAAAACCAGCTTTATGATCTCACAGCAGGAATTTGATGCGCTGAAAGCTTCCCTCGACG
>CAZLDP010000584.1:0-2079 GCA_964558145.1 uncultured Prolixibacteraceae bacterium
GCTCCGGGTACGGCTATTCAATTTTTAATCTTTTTTTGCCCTGATTTTATTTTTACAAATGCCGTGGTAGAATGATACAGAGAATGCAAATAATATATTTTTGAGAAAATCCATTATTTGCGGAGGGCAGCATGTTTCCGTATTTCAAAGTTTTCATCGACAATCAGTCATTCATGAACATTCTCTGGTACTCAGATGAACAAAAGCACGGCTTTCGGCGAAGCGGGCAGATCGGAGAAGGGCTGGTAAGCTTCTGCGAGCTTGATCTGAATGCCCTTGAAGATAAATTAAAAGAGCTTGCCGGCATACCGCAGACAAGCTTGAATTACGACATTATACGAAATGGTATTTTTGACGCAGCGGAGCTGTTAAAGGACAAGCATGACTACGCTTTTTTCTTCCTGGTGGGCGCGCTGAACAATATCCTGGCAACCCCGGTCTATTTTCAGGATGATATTGAAGCGCGGAGACTGGAGCAGCTGCAAAGCTGTTTTGCCATTCTGGAGGATGTGCCGACGCTGCAGGAGATATTTCAGTATGCCCTGCGCTTCTGCCTTGACAAGGACAATCTGTCCGACCGCTCGGCATCCGAAAGGTTGATCGGCTTCTATTTTCAGTTTCCGGACTTGAGCAAGTTTACCGTGCAGACGGGCTTCGCGGTGGCTCCGGTGAAAAAGGGTGCTTTGGATTACGAGAAGGTTGCGGAAATACACAGAGAAAACATTAAGGACACCAGACAAACGCTGGAGGCCATCCACGAAGATCGCTCCAAGGTCAGTCTGCTGCCGTATTATCGCATTCAGGCACTGGACGAAATGCTGTTCCTTGAGTTTATGGAAATGCTCAAGCGCGGCATCCAGGTGAAGCGGTGCAAATTATGCGGACGATACTTCGTACTGATTGACAAGCGCAAGCGGGAATATTGCGGGAGAGAATATGCTGCCGGAAAGACTTGTCAGGAAGTCGGCCCGCTGCTCCGCTACGAACACATGGTCGAAGCAGATACATATCTGCAGAAATTTGAGACGGAGTACAATAAGATCTACTCCCGATTCTACCGTGCCGACGGGAAGCTTGCTTCCGAGCGATCCGGCAAGGATATGACGCGGGAGGAATTTCGGGCGTGGTCAAAGGCTGCGTCCAAAGCAAAAGCCGATTACCAAAAAAGATTGATAACCGGTGAAGAGATGTTAAGTATAGTACGGGCGGGGACATAATCTCAATATGTACTTGACATTTTCTCCAATCAGAGCTGTATTAGAACTACGGGAGTTTCCCAGACGAAAAAACGTCATAGCAGACTGGTGTGATTCCGACACACCAGCCCTGCGAAAGGTGAAGTGACCACCCCGCGCAACCGTAAACGGCACTATGACGTGATTATTCTAACACTTTTCATGGTGTTCCACAATTCAAAGTTTTCGGCGTATGCAAGGGGTCCTGGCAGCGATGCCGTCCGCCTTTGTGTACGCTTTTTTGTAGAGGGCATACCTTGCCCTCGGGAACCTTCCGACTACATTTGAAAGGTCGGGAGAAAATGAACATTTTTGAAAACGAATCCGGTATTCTTGGCAGTGCATCCGTGGATGAGTTAAAGCGATCATTTAAGGAATTTTTTAAACAGGCGACTGAAATACGTATAAGGCTTGGGAAGCAGGGGTATCTGCTGGACAAATACCTCTCGTACTTATTTGAGGCGACAAACGGGATACTGGCATATGAAGCTGCCTCCGAAGGCTTCGAAACTGAAAGTACCTTAAACAGCCTGTGTGCAGAAATACTCAGAGGTGATACAAAAAGCAACGATCATCCGTTTTACGAACAGGTCAAGACATTTATTGATGCTCATCCCTTAAAGTATCAGGAGAGTTTTACCAAGCTGTCTCTATATGATGTGATGCTTTCGAGCAGTTATCTGGAGTCTGCATACGAGCAGTATTATACAGATCTTGTCGCCGACATCAGAGCTTTCCTTGATATCGTAGACTTGAATAACATCTACAACGAAATTTGTGAAGCTCTCGGCGGAGAAAAGGAAATGGAACATTTAAACCTGCTGTTTTGCCAGCGGTTCCTGAT
>CAZLDP010000585.1:0-2077 GCA_964558145.1 uncultured Prolixibacteraceae bacterium
CCTGATTTTTCGCAGAATTTTAACAGGTATTCTTATGCCCTGAATAACCCGCTGATGTATACCGACCCGGATGGGGAGTTTGTCCATATCATCATAGGTACCGCCATTGGTGGTGTAATAAACTGGTGTTAATGATGGTGTGTTGCTCATACAGCCGCTTCAAGGGTTAAGGCATATTCGAGCGTGTTCGATTCATCGGGTACTGGTTCGTTATGAGCAACGAGGCTTTCAATATATAACCCGATAGCTTCTTTGGCCATTGCAATAGCTTCATCAACTGTCTCCCCGTAGGTAATGCAACCAGGTAAAGTTGGTACTGTTACGGTATAACCGCCTTCCGGTTCCTTGTTTAATAATACCCTGTATGTAAATTGCTTCATATCTTTAATTTTTTAATGTGCATAAGCATGTTTATTTTTAAAATCCCGTATCATGGCATCAAGGGTAACGAAGATATGATTTTTTTCTTCCTCATTAAATTGTGTTACTTCCTGAACCCTGCTTAGGGCAGCCTTGTCCAGTTCAATATCGGTATTGCCTACAAGATAATCGAGCGAAACCTCTAAAGCCTGGGCCAGTTTGGTAGCCATCTCAATAGTTGGTCTGACTTCGTTTCTTTCATACCTACCAACAGCATCACCGTTGATATTAATCATTTTACCCACCTCGCTTTGTGAGAGGTTTTTCTTTTTTCTGACCTGTGATAAACGTTCCCCAAAAGTCATATTTGTATGTTTTAATGTACGAAACTAAAGGAGATGAAATTGGTTCCTCAAGGGCGGATTTTCAGTTTAAAATTAAACGACAAAAGCATTACGACCTTTTGATTTCCGGATAAAAGTATCAATCACATCAAACAGCCTCTTTTTTTATCGTCTTCCAATAGTTCTATTTCTTCAACAGCTTCGGCCAGCTCGGTCATGAACAGTTTTTTGTTCCTTAAACGCTTCAGTTCCCTGAGGTTTTTTTGTATTGGCTCCCAATCCTTCAAGGGAAGCTGCACGCCAATTCTATGCCCTTGTGAATCTGTAATATATTGTAGGTTCATAGTTTTAATATTGTCGCGTAAGCCTGTCCGGTTTTTAAATCCCGCAAAGCCATATCCATCATACGGAATACAAATGATTTTTTTTCGGCATCACAGCCGAAATCGTTATCTTTGGCCATTCAGGAAGTTTTTAGGCAGACATGGAGAATTTTATTGTTTCGGCCCGCAAATACAGGCCCGACTCTTTCCGGATGGTGGTAGCGCAGGATGCCATTACCTCGACATTGAAGAATGCAATCCGCACCAGGCAGCTTGCTCATTCTTACCTTTTCTGTGGACCTCGCGGAGTGGGTAAAACTACCTGTGCGCGCATATTTGCCAAAACCATCAATTGCAGCAACCTTACTGCTGACAACGAAGCCTGTAACCAGTGTGAATCGTGTACAGCCTTTAATGCCAACCGGTCGTATAATATTCACGAACTGGATGCGGCATCCAACAATTCTGTGGATGACATCCGCAATCTGATCGACCAGGTGCGGATCCCTCCTCAGATCGGAAGTTACAGCGTCTATATCATCGACGAGGTTCACATGCTGTCGGCTCAAGCCTTCAACGCTTTTCTCAAAACCCTGGAGGAACCCCCCAGGCATGCCCTCTTCGTCCTGGCTACCACGGAGAAACACAAAATTATACCGACCATTCTTTCTCGTTGCCAGATATTTGATTTCAACCGGATAAAAATCGGCGATATTGTCCGGCACCTGGCTTTTGTAGCCCGGGAAGAATCGGTTTCCATAGAGAATGAAGCCCTTAATGTGATCGCGCAGAAAGCCGACGGGGCCATGCGGGATGCCCTGACCATATTCGATCAGATTGTCAGTTTTTCGGGACGTGAGATTTTGTATCACGATGTGATTACCAACCTTAACGTGCTGGATTATGAATATTATTTCAGGCTGGTGGATTGTTTTCTCAAAAACCAGGTTGCCGATTCCCTGATGGTTTTCAACGAAGTATTGGAGAAGGGATTTGAAGGTCAGCATTTTATCAATGGGTTAAGTGGGCATTTCAGGGATCTGCTGGTTT
>CAZLDP010000586.1:0-2072 GCA_964558145.1 uncultured Prolixibacteraceae bacterium
GCAAAGTTATCCCCGCAACCGGTAGTATCCCCTCCTGTTCGTTTTCCGGATTTCAACTCTTCGATAATTGCAGCAGACACCGGCATTCCGCCATATTCCAACTTTTCAAATAAGCGGCCCCGTGAATAATACTTTACCTGATCCGTTCCGCTGGTCACAATTACCGCCCCTGTTCCTTTCAGGCGAAAGAATTCCATCGCTTCTTCCACATCTTCCCTGCCACTCAACCTGTAAGCCTCTTCCCTATCCGTGATGAGTAAATCGATGAATTGATAACTCCGATCGCTCTCCCCCATCGGCCACCTTTTCTCAGAAGATACCTTTTCGTTCCTGAAATCATAAACCGTGTTGACAATCGTGATACACCCCCTATCCCTCGCTTTTCCCAACAAACTGGCAAGATTGTCATGAATCAGAGGAACCAGGGCTGTACCGCCAAAAACAACGATGTCGGATGCAAAAAAATCCTCATCGAGGTATTCTGGAAGATAATTCCAGGCCGCACCGATCGAATTGATAAAAATCCGTTCACCCCCGTGGTTGTTGTACCCGGGATCTGACAGAACAAACGTGGAGGGTGTATCGCCTTTAACCACCCTGTACTTTTCAAAATTTATGGCAGTCCCCGACAATAAACCCACGATAAATTCCCCTTCAGGATCATCCCCCCTGCCCCCGTAAAACCGGAACGCACAATGGGTGTTAAACGACAATTGCGATGCGTGGATCAATGAAACAATGGAGGGGCCGCCAATATTAATTTTATCATGTGGTCTATTGTTAGCCAACTCTCCGATCAGAGAATGGATCCCCTTGTGGGTAAACTTTTCAAATTCTTCCACGAACACCAACTGCCCGGGAATAAGCCCTCCGTCTCCGCTCTTTTTTGACAGGAATTTCTCAAATTCCGGAGAATGAAATGATATATGATTGAACAAACGATCCACCAATGCACAACCGACTCCGGAGACAATCATTTTTCTTGACATAACTGATTTTTTGTGATCAGATTAACCAACCAATGGATTTACGCCTCTTTTTCAAATATTTGACAATCTCACAATTACAGAAACCTTTTATAATCCGAAACGAGCAGATGAACAGGTTTTTCGTCCTCCTCGATTTCCGGGAACCTTCCAACCGGTTCATGGAAACAGTTGTCGCGTGTGTCGTCATTGACCGCACTCACTTCACCCACCAATACGGTTCCTTTTCCCGCTTCCCCATAAAACCGGTGATAGATTCCCTGTTCAAGACAAATACTCTCACCGGGAGTAAGGATCACCTTTCCGCCAGCTTCCACTCTCCTGACAATACCATCTACCTTCACGATAACAGGCGTTGAGTCTAAATCGTTGTCTTTTTTGGAGTTGTATAACTCGATCACAAGATTTCCACCCCCACGGCATATAATATCTTCCATCTTCGACCAGTGATAGTGCATCGGCGTTTCCTGATTCTCCTCCACGATCATACTCCTCTCAGCATAAGGTTTCTTATCCATCTGATATCTTCCATTTCGCAGGGTGAACAGGAATAACCCACGACTGTAAAAATCACCAGACCCAAAATCGGTGATATCCCATCCCAACATATTGTCGATCACTTCCGAAGCATCCGGTTTATACTGTTTCCAATCCTCCAGGCTCCAATAAGCCCAAGGAGGAAGGATAAACTGTTTGGAGGCCAGAAATGCTTTCGCTTTTCCGATAATCTGATTGATTTCACTTCTCTTCATAATCCTGAATTTTTACTTTTTTTCTTTCTATTGAGAATTTGTGGTCGTCCACAAAGATTTTCAACTTAACTAATCAACTCGAGGCCCCTCGCACCAGAGCAGGCCAGAATTGCCCTCAGCCCCATCTAATTCCGGTATGAAATTTCTGAGGGAGGCACATCATTCGCATCGCTTCCCCAATCCTTGTTGGGTTGATTTCCCATCACAAACTCCAAAACACCTCCTTTCACAAGGTCAGCATGCGTAAACCACGACTTTTCCAACGGCTGACCGTTCAGTATGGCCGACTGGATGTATTTATTCTCCGGGCTGTTGTTCCTGGCGATGATGCGGA
>CAZLDP010000587.1:0-2072 GCA_964558145.1 uncultured Prolixibacteraceae bacterium
CTCTAAGCATTTTCCAAAACAATGGCACTTTGCCAACATATTCCGCGGAACGAACATTTGGGTCTTGTCTTCTTAAAGGTTGTATGTCGTGAAGAACAATTAATCCTCCTTTTCTTACTAAAGGGCTATATCGGACATAATCGTTCATTATTCCTTCTAAAGAATGGTCACCATCAATGAAGAGAAGATCAAACAAATGGTTGTTTAGATTCCTTTTTACCTTAGTAAATGTCCTTAGGTCTTTTGTGTCTCCTTCAATAGGGACTACTTTTATTTTTCCTTTGCCAAATTTTCGATGCGCGATCTTTCTCTCTAGAGGATAATTTATATCAACAGAAATAATCTTAGAGGAGATTGGCATGGCCTTAGTAAGTATATATAGAGAACCACCTTTGTAGCAGCCTATTTCTCCTACCATTTTACAACCTTTGATTTTCACTAAATCGAATAAGTACTTGATTTCGAAATCTCTTTGAGATGGATTGAACATAGGAAAAGATCGCAAATTCTGTAGCAAAGCATAAAAAGACTGATCCTGGCTCTCATGTTTAATCAATTGAGTTGCAGCATTTGATAGCTCACGGATCTTATTCACCTTTCTCTTAAATTTAAAAATTGCACTTTTCATTTTAATTGCAGAACACATAATACTTTCTTATGAATCTATCAACGTTATCGTTAAGTATGATAGGTATAGCTTCACGTACTTTTTCATCAGGCCAGTTCCACCATGCGATTTGCTCAAGGTGATTGATTTGTTCTTCCGTGAACCTATAGCGGATAATTTTTGCAGGATTACCTGCAGCAATAGAATATGGAGGAACATCTTTGACAACAATTGCTCCAGCTCCTATCACAGCTCCATTCCCAACGGTGACACCTGATAAGATGATCGCATTCAAACCAATCCATACATCGTTCCCGATAATAATATCCCCCTTAGAATTTGGATGTCCATCAATATGTAATGCCTCGGGAAGCAAAATGTTAAACGGATAAGTTGAGATCCAATCCGTACGATGCTCTCCACCCAGAAGAATTTGCACACCTGATGCAAAGGAGCAATATTTACCAATTTTGAGCACCGATTTATGATCGCCTTGTCTCACTTTTGGAGAACCGTATGTCCACTTACCAATTTCATAATCTCTATACTTTGGATTGTCCGCCATAAAAAAATCCGGTTGTATTTCACCATCTTGCAATGGGAAAGTTGATGGACGAAATAATTGGTTAATCTTTTGAATAAACTTCTTCATTTTCGAGTTCCTCTTGCATAATAACATTCCAAACAAGATAAGGTTTTACTACCCCAGGCCAATTGCTGCCATAATATTTACTGCTATCAAAAGAATTTTTCGTATCATCAGTTACCATAAAGGAAATCACGTCTCGCTCTAATGCATGAATTAAATTAGGATTGTACGTTCCTACAGCTAAGAGGATGTTATGTAGTCCTTCCGTGAGTAGGTTCGCTGGTATGCAACAGCGTGATTTTACTAAACCAGGACGCCTAGGAGTTTTCCACCATTTTTCATCATTCCAATCGTTGGTAGCAAATAAAGTCGTGCCTTGACCATCAATAAAATGAAGAATTACCGTCGGTTTAAGCTTTGATTGAAAATTCCAATATTCAACTTCAATTAAGAACGGTTCGTTGATATTGACTTTTTCGATGGAGTTACCATATTGATCACATAGGCTTATGCTATGCAAACGAGCGATCTCGTCACCAGGAGCGGTTAATCTGTTATTCCATCTTTTATGCGTTAAAGAAGTGGATTTCTCAATTAGGTAGCTTTTTACCACTTCTTCTGATAATCCTGACTGAATTATATTACCATTCGAAAGCAGAATGGATTGTCTACAAAGTCTGGTGATCATATTCATATTATGGCTGACGAACAGCACAGTACGGCCTTCGCCGGCGACATCACCCATTTTGCCCAGGCACTTCTTCTGGAATTCCGCGTCGCCTACCGCTAGAACCTCATCCACGATCAGGATCTCAGGGTCAAGGTGGGCGGCAATCGCGAAAGCCAGCCGCACGTACATGCCGCTCGAGTGGCGCT
>CAZLDP010000588.1:0-2064 GCA_964558145.1 uncultured Prolixibacteraceae bacterium
CATCGGAACCATTAACCGAGGATGAATAATCCGGAGGAGTTGCAAGTACTTCCGTAAAATAATGTAAGTTATTGCCGGAAAGATATACATTCACATCCTTTATTCCCCACATGTCAATTAATCTATTTGGAATCTCATAATTTAATGATAGTTCTCTGATACACAGGAAATCATTTTTAAAGAGCCGGGCGTCGCTTATCCGTCTGTAATTTCTTCCCTCATTTGTATCGTGTGGGGCAAACCTTGCCCACTTGGTTTTTGCAGCATCTCCCGGTTCTTTCCATGCATCCAGAATTTGAATTGGCATCGCCACATTATTATTAAATGTGCTCATCATGCTATACCCAAATTGTTCATCCAATTGCGAGTGCCCCAATGCATAATCCATATAAAATCGTAAGGTGAAATTTTTATAGGTAAGGGTGTTCCCAATTCCTCCAACAGTATGAGGTACAGACCTTCCCAATTCGAACTGGTCATATTCCGTAATTTTACCATCTCCGTCCCTGTCACACCATTCATAATCTCCGGGGAATTTTTTTCCCAATGTTTTCTTTTTGGTCTCGTAATCCCATCCCTGTGCCCAGTAATCCCAACGGGCTTTAGCAGCCTGTTCCTCATTGTCAATTATATAGTCGATCTTAAATCCCCAGATACGATATAATGGTTCTCCTTCTGCGATACCTCCAAAGTCCTCGCCATCAGGTACGACCCAGCCTCCGATTCTGTTTTTATCGCGTCCGTTATCCGGCAACTTCAGAACAATATTTTTATTCCCGCTTATTGTAAAGTTTGTTGTCCAGCTAAAATGATTTGTTTTAATATTAATGGTTGAAAGTTCCAGATCATAACCATAGAATCTAACAGTTCCTATATTAGATTCAATACTGCCAAATCCTGAAGTGTTGGGAAGGGGAACACTAAACAAAAGATCCCTCGTTCTCTTATCGTAAAAATCAGTAATTAACTTGATTCGGTTGTCGAACAAACCTATGTCAACCCCAGCATCCCATTGGGTAGTAGTTTCCCAAGTTAGCCCTCTGTTAGGCATAGTTGTATTCCTGATCCCTGCATTCCCTTCATATACATAGGAAAGAGAATAAGCTCCCTGAGCTGTATACAGGCCGATGGAATTGTTTCCTGTCTGTCCGATGCTGGATCGGATTTTTAAATTAGAGAAGGGGCCCTGATTATTAAAGAATCCTTCATCCGAAATGTTCCATGCGGCAGAGAAACTTGGGAAAATACCCCATTTGTTATCCGCTCCAAACCGTGATGAACCATCTCTTCTGACCGACGCCGAAAACAAATATTTTTGCTTGTAATCATAGGTTATCCTTCCAAACATCCCGATTAATACTTCATCACTCAAACTCGAACTGGCTTCTGTTTTTTCAGGTGATACGTTTAATGTCATTACTTTATCCGAAGCTGCTCCCTGTGCCCCTGCCAAAAGACTTTTGTTGTTTACTTCACGATAAGACATCCCTCCGAGTATAGTAAAATTGTGATTCTTTACCGCTTGATTATATTTCAGTAATCCTTCAAGCTGGTCAACAACCGTTTCGTTAAAAGTACTCGTTGCCGGACGTAAGGTGTTAAAAACATTGGCTCTCTGGAAACCATCAAATTGACTGTTCCTAATAAAATGTTTTCCCGAGACAGAAGCATTTAGATGCTTTGTAACATTGTAATCAATTGTGGATCCGACACTAAAACTTCTCGCCACTTGATCCCTGTAATAGATATAATCCCAGAACAATGGAGCAGTAGATGATGCATTATATCCTCTGGCAGGAGTACCGTCTTCCATATATATCTTTTGGGTTGGTGCTCCCATAGCTTGGCGTGATATTCCATTATTCTGACTGGAATAATCCTGTGGATGTGTTTCTATAAAATCAAAATCAGTTGATACAGTTAATTTCTCGGAAACCTTAATGTCAGTGTTGGCGCGCGCTGTAATTCGCTTCCATCCGGTAGAAAGAGCAACTCCCTGATCGTTTGTATATCCTATCCCACCTGAGTATTTAATGCTTTGTGAGCCACCTGATGCTCCAAGAT
>CAZLDP010000589.1:0-2057 GCA_964558145.1 uncultured Prolixibacteraceae bacterium
TCTCCATCCTGGCTGACCTTGCCTATCTAATCGGATTAACCAATACATCGTAATAATTAAAGGTATGAAAAAGTTGATTTTGATTTTTTGTGTGGTTTTGTTGGCCGGATGCCTTAAAAAACAGCGCCAGATTGACAGTCTGAACAGGGTGACCGACAGTCTTTCACAGGTTGCCTATGAAAAGGATTCCGTGATCATGGACTTTTTGACTGGGTTCAATGAAATCCAGGAAAACCTTGATTCTATTAAAACCGTGGAAAAACTGGTCACCGTATCAGGTGCTCAGCAGGGGGAACTGAAGGGGAGCCGGAAACAGCAGATTCTGGAGGATATCGCTCTGTTGAACCAGTTGCTTCAAAAGAACAAGGAGCTCTCAGCTTCACTTCAGAAGAAGCTGAACAATGCCAATTCAAAGGTAGGGCAGTTACAAGGGATGGTTGCGGAGTTTGAACGGATGGTTGCAAGTCTGAACAGCCAGATCGAGTCGAAGGATGCTGAAATTGCCCAGTTGATGGAGGATGTTCAGCGGTTGAACATTGATGTCAGCCAGTTGACAAGTCAGGTGGAGCAGGTCACTCAGGAAGTGCAGGAGAAGAGTCAGGTGATTGAAACCCAGACTTTGGCATTGAACCAAGCTTGGTACGCCATGGGAACCGTAAAAGAATTAACTGAAAATGATGTTCTGGAAAAATCGGGCGGTGTTTTGGGAGTAGGTCGTACCCTCAAAATGAGAAAGGATTTCAACAAGGATTATTTTACCGAGATTGACATCCGGGATTTCCAAAACCTTCCTCTGATGGTGAAAAAGGCGAAGGTGATATCGGTTCATCCGGCCGGTTCTTTCCATATCTCCGGAAACAAGTCGGCTGACACCCTCTTTGTGGATGATACCGCGGAATTCTGGAAGGCCTCAAAATATTTGCTGATCGTTCTGGATTAAGGTCGATATTGATTGCAGGAACGCGGAGGCGCAGAGAAACACTCTTTGCGGCTTCGCGTTTTTGCGTTTAAAAGGGGGTTGACGCAATTAGCGGTCAGCGGTCGAACACCAGTCTTTTTCCCCTTACTTCAGGGTTTATGATTCCGCGATGGTAAACCAGTTTCCCATTTACGAAAGTATGGGTGACCGAATGACGAAAGGTTATCCCCTCAAAGGGTGACCATCCGCATTTATACAGAATATTGGAGTCAGATACTGTCCACGGAGCAATGGGATCAACCAGAACGAGGTCGGCATAGTATCCTTCGCGCAGGTATCCTCTTTCCCTGATCCCAAACAGGTCGGCAGGAGCATGGCACATTTTTTCAACTACTTTTTCAAGGGAGATTCTCCCAAGGCGGCTCATTTCAAGCATGGCAGGGAGAGAATGCTGAACCAGGGGGCCGCCTGACGGAGCTTTAAAATAATTTCCTCCTTTTTCTTCCCTGGTATGCGGGGCATGGTCGGTGGCCACCAAGTCAATTTTATCACAGCGTAAGGCCTGCCAGAGAGCTTCCCTGTCGTTGCTGCTTTTCACGGAGGGATTCCATTTGATGGCTGATCCCAGCCGGCTGTAATCCTTCTCTTCGAACCACAAATGATGGATGCAAACTTCGGCGGTGATCCTTTTGCCTGTAACTTTTCCGGGAGTGAAAAGTTCCATCTCCCTGGCAGTGGAAAGGTGGAAGATATGAAGGCGGGTGTTATACCGTGCAGCCAGTTCCACAGCCTTGGCCGAAGAGGTGTAACAAGCTTCGGCGCTGCGAATTACCGGATGCCATGAGAACGGCACCTCTTCCCCGAACTGTTTCCTGGCTGCCTCACTGTTTGCCCTGATGATCGGATCATCTTCACAATGGGCAGCGATCAGCATAGGCGCTTCCTTGAAAAGAGCAGCCAGGGCCTTGTCATTGTCCATCAGCATGTCGCCGGTGGAAGACCCAAGGAAGACCTTGATCCCGCAAACCGTGGAAGGATCCGTCCTGACCACTTCGCTGAGATTGTGGTTGGTTGCACCCATGAAAAAAGAGTAATTGGCTGCCGACACTTCTGCCGCCCTGCGGTACTTCTCTTCAAG
>CAZLDP010000590.1:0-2052 GCA_964558145.1 uncultured Prolixibacteraceae bacterium
GCTTCCAGAAGTATTCGGTATTGTGCAGCAGTCCGGGTTCTTCTTCATCGGGATTTCCACTCAGTTGCAACTGTAGCTCTTTCAGCCGGTCGAGCTCTTCTTTAAGGCCTTGATGACGGTCTTTAGACAGGTTCAGTTCTTTCCAACGTTGGGCCAGAAGATTTTCTGACCTTACAACTTTCTGGAATGCCGTAATCGCATCCAGAAGCTGTTTGATCAGCTTGTCCTGCGGTTTACGGATCGCCTTTGTCTGGATTGTGATTTCTGCAATTAAATGATTGCCTTGATTTTTTCCTATGGTTTCAATCAACTCAGTCTGTTTATCCAATACTTCCTGATACCCGTCAAGTCTTAAAGCTTCCAAAAATGCTTCTGCTTCTTTGTTTTCTTTGGAATATTTGTTTGCGAAGTCGTTTACTGTTTTATATACTTTTTGCAGTTGTTTCTGCAGCTCGGCAATTGCTTCAGCAGTCTGGATGGCAAAGTCGGAGGCAGTATTAAAATAGTCTGATATTGTGCTTTTTAGCATTTCATTATTCCCCCGGTACAGGTTTACGATGCATATCAGGTTTCGCAGTTGTTCGGGACTGAAATCGTTTACCTTACTGGTTACTTTCCTGTATATCTTGCGGGCATCGAGCATCAGCACTTTGTTTTTCCTTTCTGTATCAAGTGACTTTGACTTGTCAAAAAACCACAGCGTGCAAGGCAGTGAACGTGTGTAGAAAAAGTTATTGCCAATGGCCATCATGACATCCACGGTTCCGGTTTTCACCAGCTTTTCCCGGATATCTTTTCCGCTGTGACCAGCATCGCTGGCAGAAGAGGCCATTACAAAACCTGCCCGTCCGGTAGGTTTCAGGTATGAATAAAAATATTGTATCCAGAGATAGTTGGCATTGTCGTTTTTGGGGAGCCCGAACGGAAGCCGGGGATCTTTCTTTACACTATCCTTGCCCTTATCCACTCCGTCCACATTGAAGGGTGGATTAGCCATCACATAGTCGCATTTTCCGGTCAGATCGTGCTTATCTTCATAAAACGTGTTCCCTTCCACAATAAAGCCCTCCAGACCATGCACTGCCATGTTCATTTTGGCTATCCGGGTATTTAGTTCAGCCTTTTCCTGTCCGTAAAAAGTAACCTTTTCGGCAGGATTGTCTCCCCTGTTCTCAATAAAATAGCCGGTTTGCACAAACATGCCGGCAGAACCGGTTGCCGGGTCCAGGATAATGCCATTACGGGGTTCAATTACATTTACAATGGTCTGGACAAGGCTCATCGGGGTGAAAAATTCCCCGCCTTCCTGGGCGCCAGTCATGGCAAATTTATTCAGGAAATATTCATAAATCTTCCCGAAAAGATCACTTTCAGCTTTTTGTAGTACCTCTTTGTTGAAAATTCGAAGCAATTCTTTCAGTAAATCTTTACTGAACACAGAATAGTTTTTGGGAAGAACACCTTTAAGGTTTTCATATTCCTCCTCAATTAGTTTCATGGCATTGTCGATAGCTTCCCCGATATCGGCACTTTCAGGCAATGTTGCCAGGTATTCAAACTGCGACTTTTCGGGCAGAAACATCGCACTTTTTTCTTCAAAATCCTTTTTGGTCAAAGGCCGGATACCCCGCTGAGGATGGACAGGGAGATTCTTCTCCACCTCTGTTTTAACTTTCAGAAAACGGTTGTATGCATGTCGAAGAAAAATAAGCCCAAGAACGGGCATGGAATATTCAGATGCTGTCAGTTTGCTGTTTGCCCTTAGTTGGTCGGCCGCCCGCCAGAGTTCAGCTTCCAAAAGCCGTAATTGTTTTCCTTGCATGAGGTTTTTCGTATAAATTATCCTATAACGGATTAACAGTTTACAATGGTTTATCTTTTCTCAAAAGTAGCCTTTTGATTCATTATCACTGGTGTCCGACAAAAAAATAAATAACAGGGGTACTCCCCTCAAGTTTGCTCAATGGACCAGCAATGAAGTATACTTTGTAATTGTAACTCATTAAAATTTCATTGAAAATGCCATGTTATTCGTACAAACCGTATAAATAA
>CAZLDP010000591.1:0-2051 GCA_964558145.1 uncultured Prolixibacteraceae bacterium
AGGTATTACTGGTAAGAAAACAGGAGTATTCCGAAGGCGCAAGCTGACGGATGATTCGATCATACAGGCAGGGAGAATTCCAGGTTTTCAAACCGTGTGCAACGTTTTGCATCTTCCCGGAACTCTGAGCTACAATGGGTTATGAAGATACACAGAGCCCCATCCGCTCATCGTTCCCTTATTTTTTTGGCTTCTTCCCAGATCTCATCCATTTCAGCCAGCGTCATTTCCCTCAGGTTCTTGCCCTTCAGAAGGGTCTGATTTTCCAGAAAATTGAATCTTCTGATAAACTCCAGATTCGTCCTTTCCAGGGCAGCTTCAGGATCAATCCCATAAAGGCGGGCAGCGTTGACCATTGCAAAGAAGAGATCTCCGAATTCAGCTTCCATTCCGCTGAGGTCGGCCTTTTCGATTTCATTGGCCAGTTCAGCAATCTCTTCCTTCACTTTTTTCCACACCTGCTCCCGGTGCTCCCAGTCAAATCCCACACCACTGGCCTTTTCCTGAATCCGGTTGGCTTTAACCAGAGCCGGCATGGAAGGCGGAACCCCTTCCAGAACCCGGCGGTTTCTTCCCTTTTCAGATAGTTTCAGGGTTTCCCAATTTTCTTCCACTTCCCGTGCATTGGCTACCATGGTCTCCCCAAAAACATGCGGATGACGATAGATCAGTTTCTGATTGATATTTTCCAGCAGATCACCCATGTCGAAAGCTTTTTTTTCTGCGCCGATTTTCGCGTAAAAGACAATATGGAGCATCAAATCGCCCAGTTCTTTTTTGATTTCGGCCATATCAGCCCTGATAATGGCGTCAGCCAACTCAAAAGTCTCTTCGATGGTAAGCTTTCGGAGCGATTCGAGAGTCTGAGCCTTATCCCACGGACATTTCTCCCTTAGCTCATCCATAATTTCCAGAAGTCTTCTGAATTCTCTGAGTACTATCTCCATGTTACAGTTGTTTCACCCGCAATTTGTATTCATTCAATGCCTCATCAAGCCGCTGACGTGCCGTGGTGTTACCCGGCACATTATTGGAGTGATGGATGCAAAACCTTTCCAATTGAAACTCTCCATTCAAAACAACCATTACTTCCTTATTCTGCCTTTTACTCCTGATCAAAGGCTATCCAACCGGAAAGATCTCTGGCCGGCGAAGGTAGGATTTTAAATGGTTTACGTAAAATATTCCTCTATTTTTAATAAATTTGAGTCTCTAAAAAATGGCGTTTGGAAAAGCAAATTATTCTCGAAGGCATTGATCCGCTTGAGTTTTATGGGATCAACGATGTGAAGATCAATCTGATCAAAACGTATTTCCCGAAAATCAGGATTACCGCCCGTGGAAATTCGTTGTATTTGCAAGGTGAAGACAAGGAATTAAAGCTCTTTGAAAAAAAATTTACCTTCCTTCTCGACCATTATTATCAGTTTAACATTCTCACAGAAGAAATTATCGGGCAGATTCTTGTAAATGATTATGCCGGGGGAAATGAAAGCTGGGAGGAAGAACCAGACATTTTAGCGTACGGCATCAGCGGCAAGCCGGTCAGGGCGAGGACTCCGAACCAGCGGGTTTTGGTGGAAAAAAGCAGAGAAAACGACCTCATCTTTGCCATAGGCCCTGCCGGGACCGGAAAAACCTACACCGCAATTGCCCTTGCCGTTAAGGCGCTTAAAAACAGGGAAATCAAAAGAATCATACTCAGCCGTCCTGCCGTGGAAGCAGGCGAAAGGCTGGGATTCCTTCCTGGAGATCTCAAAGATAAGATTGACCCTTATCTTCAACCGCTCTACGATGCCCTGCTGGATATGATTCCAGCTAAAAAGCTCGAGGAATTCATGAAGGAGGGGACCATCCAGATCGCTCCGCTTGCCTTCATGCGCGGGCGAACCCTTAACAACGCCTTTGTAATCCTCGATGAAGCCCAGAACACGACAACCAACCAGTTGAAGATGTTCCTAACCCGGATGGGCCTGAATGCCAAATTTATCGTCACGGGCGATATCACCCAAATCGACCTCCCCAGGCACAAGCCGTCCGGCTTGATCGAA
>CAZLDP010000592.1:0-2050 GCA_964558145.1 uncultured Prolixibacteraceae bacterium
AGAAAAGAAAACTTGGATTAGTGAAGCGTATTCAAAAACAAATTGATAAATTTGACCTAACTAAAGAAGATTTAGGTTTTGTAACATCTTGATTATGAAACATTTTTTTTTAAACGTTAGTCAGAATTTTAAATAAGATTCAACATAAAACTAAATGAATATGAAAAAACTAACATTCTTAATGACTCTATCGTTGTGGATTTTTAATTTAAATGCACAGACTTTTTGTTTTACACCACAAAATTCGTCAAATAATGACGTATTTTCGTCTTTTCTAAAAAGTGCTAAAGTACAGCAAGAATATACTTTACGTATTTATATTCATGTCATCAGAAGAAGCAATGGAACAGGTGGTCAATCCGTAAGTGAAGTTAACCAAGCAGTTGACATTTTGAATTCAGATTTCAATCAACATGGGATTTACTTCCAATGAGTTGGAAACATTGATTAACAAAACAATTCTGATGTAATAATTGATCCTACAAATAATGTAACAATCGAAAAAAACTTTGATGTAAAAGTTGGTTCGACTTTTGAAATAAAATAATTAACTAAACTATTAAAAACAATTTAACGATGAAACTCATGAATATCATAATTATATCATTGATGCTATTATGTAATAGCTGTGACAACGATAAGAAAGACGATTTTTCCACTAACCCTTTTATTGGTAAATGGGAATTAAAAAGCATTATAGGTGGTTTCTCACCAATAGAGATATTTCAAGAAAATGAAATTTTATGGACATTTAATACAGATGAATCTTTAGAAATTAAAATAAATAAAGAGCTTTCAAACGTAAGTAAACTACCGATAAAAGTTGATACTACTTTATCCTATTCATATGATACTATAAATATTTCTATTGGCACAAATAAATTCGAGTACAAACTTGAGGGTAAAACATTAAAACTTTATGACAATCTAGCTTCGGATGGAATAATGTTAGAATTAGAAAAGAAATAAAAAACTGCTTAGAACAGCAAAATATAATTAATTGCGGTTTCGGTGCGGATAATCAACATTATCATCCGCTTTGGCTTCGGTGCTTTTCGACAGGAAAGTACCACGCACTCCGCAACTAATCATATTTGCGGACCGTTAAGCCCAATCCTCCCTATACCAGAACCATTGACTACCCAAGCTAACGGGATTATCGCGGAAACCTAAAACTGTATAAATTTGTGATGCTCTTTGAAAGGCCGATTTACAAACTGTTGCGTACCAGCACGTGCGCCAATCCTGGTTGAGATGTTTGCGATTACTACTTAGTGAATCGTATTCAAAAACAAATTGATAAATTTGACCTAATGGATTAGTTATGAGAAATCTTATATTAATTTTCTGCTTATTTTTTATTAGTTCTTGCGGTGAGGTTGAATGCCCAGCATTTCCTGAAAAGTTAATGACTTGGGTTGATTCCAAAACAAATGATAAATTGGCATATAAGTCTTTTAATGATACGCTTTCTCATATTGTTATTAACAATTATAAATCGGAAGGGTATTCATTTAGAAAGAATTGTGATTGTGAATGTAGTGCAAGTGCTGGTTTTGAAACACACCACAATAAAAACAGTTATAAAATAATTGGAAATTGTTCCTACTTCAATGACAATTATATTATTGTATCGTACAAATTTCAATCTAACGAAACAGATGAGCTATTTGAATTTCGATACGATTTTGCAAATAATCAAATTCTTGATGAAGTAGATATTATTGATTATGAACTTAATGGTGTTGTAATTTCAAATGTAGGTATGATTGAAAAAGCTAACAATAAAAAGGTAATTAAAGTTTATTTTACCAGTAAGAAAGGACTTATTGCATTTGTTGATAAAAACAGTATTGAATGGAAACTTATAGAATAACAACTGGCTATAATAAATAGGAATATAAGCGGTCTGTATCCCGACTGAATCGGGACAGCGAAAAGTTAAAACCATCGCGATGGAAAGCACCGGAACCTATGAACCTGTGCTTTTGCACTGGAGAAACCTAAATATCCTCAATCCCCCGCCTTATTTGCTTTATCTGCCTGCAAA
>CAZLDP010000593.1:0-2043 GCA_964558145.1 uncultured Prolixibacteraceae bacterium
GAACTCTATCAGGAAGCGCAGGAGAAGTATGGTATTAACTTCATCAGGGGGAGGGTTTCCGAAGCGGCTGTCACCTTAGACGGGTCGGTACAGGTTAAGGCCGAGGACACCCTTTTAGGGTGTCCCCTTAAAGTGACGGTCGACTGGCTGGTTCTGCTGGTTGGAATGGAACCCGGTATACCGGCAACATGGCATGAAACCCTTGAAATCGAACGCAATGTGGCTGGATTTGCCGGGAGCCGCGATCATTTTCTGCTTCCGGGATTCACCTCTGCGGAAGGGGTTTTTGTGGCCGG
The DNA here is from genome assembly GCA_964558145.1 of uncultured Prolixibacteraceae bacterium. Taxonomy (GTDB): domain Bacteria; phylum Bacteroidota; class Bacteroidia; order Bacteroidales; family Prolixibacteraceae; genus UBA1413. The sequence continues at coordinate 297 of CAZLDP010000593.1, forward strand.
AGCTTGTGCCGGTCCCGCCACCATTCCCGAATCGGTTAGCCAGGGAAAAGCGGCCGCACTTTCGGCGATAGGTTATCTGAAAGGTAAGTAATGAAAAACGGAAACGACAAATGGGGATTTGCCTCCGGAAAATCGAATCTTGTGAATCTCGATCAAAACGATACCCGGTTGTACCATCAACTGATTGATAAGGTACCTGGTCTGGCTGCCTGCATTTTTTGTGGCAGTTGCGGGGCCACCTGTGTGTCGGCAGCCGAAGGGATGAACTTCCGGCTGGTCCATCTGATGGTTCGGCGGGGCGAACTGCAACAGGTTAGCGATATGCTCCGCGTCTGCCAACTGTGCGGAAAATGTACGCTGGTGTGTCCCCGGAATGTTGATACCCGGGCAACAGTATTCATCCTGAAAACTGAACTCCATGGACTTTTCTGACCATCCTCTCTTCGTATGGCCTTTTATGGCGGGAATGATCTTTCTGTTCATATACCTGCCGCTGGTTTACCTGAAATGGCTTAGGAACACCTCCTTTAAGGAATTGAAGACCATCCTGGTGAACCTCTTTTCCATCGAGTCGGTTGCTGCCGTCAGGGAAGTGGTCTCCGAGTCGCTGCTGCATCGCAGGGTCTTCCGCTTTAACCCCAGGTTGGGATACATGCACATGAGCCTGGCCTTCGGGTGGTTCCTGTTGATCGTGGTGGGAAAAATCGAAACGGTGTTGTTCACCCGCGACGGATTCAATCCGCCTTATTTGCCGGTATTCTTCAAATATTTCTATCCCAGCGGGATCCCCGATACTTTCAAGGGAAATCTTTTTCTGACCCTGATGGATTTGCTCCTGCTTTTTGTGCTGAGCGGTCTCTTCATGGCCTTTTATAAGCGCTTCAGATCCAAATCGGTAGGAATGAAGCGGACGACGAAACACATCTGGCCCGACCGCCTGGCACTCACTTTTCTCTGGTTTATCTTTCCTTTCCGCTGGTTTGCCGAAAGTGTGACTGCTGGTATTTCCGGGGTCGGAGGTTTTTTTACACTTGGTTCGGGGAGATTGCTGGATACTTTCCTTCCTCTTGAAAGCCTTCTGCTTCCTTCATGGTGGGGCTATTCGATCGCTTTGGGCGGCTTTTTTGTGATGCTTCCCTTTTCGCGTTACATGCATATTTTTACCGAGGTAGGACTGATCTTTTTGAAGCATTGGAAGCTGCCTGATGCCCACCGTCAAAACGGATATGCCGACTTTGAAATTAATTCCTGTTCGCGATGCGGAATTTGCACCAACGTATGTCAGTTGTCGGCCGATGCAGACATCACGCATTCGCAGGCAGTCTACTTTCTGCGTGATCTCCGTTATAGCCAACCTTCATCCGACACGTTGCTGAATTGTTTCATGTGCGGCCGTTGCAGTGAGGTCTGTCCGGTCGGTATCGGTATCGACCAGTTGCGGCTCGCTTCGCGCAGGAAACAGGTTCACGCGCTGGCACCCCCCATGAAATGGAAAACGACCCTGGCAACGCCTCCCCGGAAAGGCGGGGTGCTTTATTTTGCCGGATGCATGTCACACCTCACCCCGGGCATCATGGCATCGACGAAGTCGGTACTTACGGCAGCGGGTATTTCATTTATGGTACTCGATGAGCAGGAGGCGATCTGTTGTGGCAGGCCGGCCATGCAATCCGGACTTGCTGAACTGGCACAGAGCATTATTCAGCGGACCACTGCCCTGATCGAACAGTCAGGCGCCGACGTGCTG
>CAZLDP010000594.1:0-2043 GCA_964558145.1 uncultured Prolixibacteraceae bacterium
GCATTCTCCGGTACATACCCGTAAAAGCTTTTATGATTCCAAAGCTCAACGTCCTCATGCAGTGACTGGTCTGTAATAAAGCCGTATGTTCCATCACCATAAGGGACAAAAAAATCAATGAATATATTTGCCGTATCACCATCTACAAAATGCCCGAAAACATCCAACTGTATATTATACTGCAATCCGTCATTTATTTGCGCTTCCATACCCTTAAGGGGCATGTACCAGCAGTAAAAAAAGTCCGAATTCTTATCCACCGGTTTTATTTCATTCCCTGTTTTTGAATTATATTCTATGTAAAATTTCTTAAGGCTTTCGTCGCCCCATTTCCCCTTGTCAGGGTAGCAATTTGTCTTACCCGATGAAGCATATTGCGCAGCATTGTTATACCATACGCTGGAGTCTGCAGCGTTTGCTACAATAATCTGCGACATAAGAAATACAATCAGTATTATTATTGATACGATACGCTTCATTATCGAAGTATGCATAAAATGATCCCACCCCCCATTTTTTCATTCGTTTTCCTGAAGAATCCATTCTGCTCGCTGCAGTCATCCCAATAAAACCACCTCCATCAGTTCGTTGACGGTCAGGCGCAGCCTCCCATCGTCCCAGATGACATAATCACCGTCGGTTGCGGCAGTCCGGAAGAATGCTTCCTCTGCAAGCTCAGCATATTTAACCGTGTGCAGCTTATTGGAAAAGTCTACTATTACCGCACTGCCCCCTTTCATTTCCATAAACAACCTATAACCCTTCATAGGCAGCACGGTTTTAATATAGCTCATTCACATGCCTCCTTTCATGGCGGATAAAGAACAAATCCCATTCTACAGATATACTATAGAACAGGATTTTTTATTGCAATTGTCCGAATGGACAATCTTTTGGACTATTATGATTTCATCTTCTCTATTAGCTTGGTGCGGCGGTCGATTTGGAGCTTCCGAAATATAGCGCGCAGATGCGCGCGCACCGTGCTTTCGGTCACTACCAGCTTTTCCGCAATCTCACTGTTGCGTAAGCCTTCAGCAGCTAACTTTGCCACCTCGTATTCCCGTGGGGTCAGGTCAGCAGGCAATTCGCATCGAAAATAGGCTTCACGCAACGTGAACCAACCTTCTGAAAATCGCTTCCTGACAGCCTTGAACTTGTCCAAAAGCGCGGGATGGTCCCGCTCGATGACCTCATCAACCAGACCATGAAGCAGCCTGGAATAAGCGGCAAAGGGAGACACCAGCCCATCGGGAAGAGCCCTTCGAGCTGCATATTCCACAAACTCGTCAGCCTTGGCACGATTGCCCAGCGCCATATGGCTGACAGCCATAAGGAAACATGCAAAGATATCTCTATAGGGACTCAATAGCCCCTCCGCCGGCCGTACGGCCTCCACCGTTCCTATCACTCGCGCAAACTCACCTTGGTGCATGAGAAAGCTAAGGTGCACGAACAATGCATTGTTTGTCATTGAGGGTGACGGGCAGCGTCCCGCAAAATCGGCATTTTTCAGCCAATCAGCAATACTTGTCTGATTTTGAAATTCGTTTAGCAGCACACCCCGGATAATGTCCAGAAGCGAGCGAATAACAAATGTGTCCTGCCGGTCGAAGGAGGCGGCACGTTCCATTGAATCGATAGCACACTGCCATCCGGCTGTATCTTCCTTGTGCAGCGCAATGTGGGCCAGCAGTATGGCAGCACCCAACTGAACCACGCTTTGCTGCTTGCTTTCGGCAAGAAACGCCGCCTTGTAGGCAAGTATCTCCGCATTGCTTAAATCTCCTCTCTGATAGGCCAGTTCCGCACGAAACAGCGCATCCGCACCGCTGCCGTGACCATTCGTAAGACGTGAATAGATGGCGATGTACTCCTCTAATGCCTCGGCCTCTCCTTCGGCCTCACCGGGAGTAATGTAGAACTCAGTCAGCGGAGAATAATTGCCAAAGCACCAGGGCGTGGCAGGAAGGATTACCTGCGAGCACCGATTTCCCAGAATCAAGGCCGCCTGCCTCAGGTCGGCTGTCATCTCATTCAGGT
>CAZLDP010000595.1:0-2026 GCA_964558145.1 uncultured Prolixibacteraceae bacterium
TCCGTTGGTCTGGATACCGTTGAGCAACCGTTTCCCCTGCGGAAGCATTTTTTTTTGCAAAGCGACCGCCTTCCTGTAGAATTCCAGTCCGGCTAAGGTGGGTTCACCCCCGTGCCAGGAAAAAAAGAGTGTGTCGTCAGTGGTGGCATCGAACTGCTGCCGGATATACTCCTCCAGAAGTTCTTCCTTCATGCGGGGGAAGGCTTCCGCGGGATATAGTTCCTTCCGGGAAAGGTAATAGCAGTAGTTGCAGCGAAGGTTGCAGGCAGCACCCACCGGCTTAACGAATACCTGGAATTCCCGCTCAGGAGCAGTCATGTCCGGCGGACTATTCCGAGAAACAGTATAGGGAGCTGAAGCCCCTTATTATAAGGTCGTTGCCAACAATGACCGGTGAGGCGTGAAAATCGTCATCGAGTGTATTGGTGGCCAGGAGTTCAAACTCTTCTCCCGCCTTGATGACCAGTACCACTCCTTTGGAGGCGATATAAATTTTCCCATCGGCTCCGGTGGGGGAGGAGAAAAGGGTGCTGATGCCCTCCAGTTTCTGTTTGGAATAGATTACTGTGCCGGTTTGGGCATCCAGACAGGTTAGGAAGCCGTTGTTAACCCGCGGGAAGTAGAGTTTACCGTCCATCAGCAGCAGGTTGGGGGTATAAGGGGTATCCTGGTTGTAAGTCCAGAGGATGGCGTCGGTGCCGGTGATATCCCCTTTTGCTTTCGAGGGGTCAATGGCCATCAGGGCGCTGCCGCGGAAGCCGCTGGCCAGGTAAAGGATCCCGTTGCCATACACCGGGTTGGGAATGGTGTTGCGGGTCATTCCCGTGGCTGTCCAGACCAACTCGCCTGTTTCAACATCATAACTCCGTATTTGGTTGGGGGCGCTGGCGACTACCTGGGCGCGGCCGTTCACCTCGATCACCAGGGGGGTGGCCCAGGAGGTGACTTCATCACGCTTTGCACGCCACAGTTCGTTTCCCGTCTTTTTATCGAGGGCCACCAGGAACGATTCCCCGTTGTGGTCCCACTGAATGAACAGCCGCTCTTTGTAAAGGTAGGGCGATTCTCCCTCCCCGAAACTCATGTGTTTGTTTTGCTGGCCGAAATCTTTCTGCCACAGGATGTTGCCGTTGAAGTCGAGACAGTGAATCCCCCTGGAGCCGAAATAGGCGAAAATCAGTTCCCCGTCGGTGGCAGGGGAGTTGGAGGCCCAGCTTCCCAGTTCATGGGTTCCCTCCTGCGGCATTTCCTTTGCGACGCTCTTCTCCCAGAGGATCCTGCCGTCGTTCCTTTCGACCACGATCACCTTGAATTCATGGAAATATTCGGAGCGGACGGCCCCCATCGGATTGTTTTGCCCTTCTTCTGCGCTGCCAGCTTTTACCGCAGCTTTTTCATCTGTTGCCACGGAAGTGCAAACAATGATTTTGTCGCCCCATACGATGGGGGTGGCATGCCCCTTCCCAGGAATGGCGGTTTTCCACTTCAGGTTTTTAGACTCTCCGAAAGTGACCGGCGCACGCCCGTCGGGAGAAACTCCCGTGTGCATGGAACCGCGCCATTGCGGCCAGTTGTCGTCCGTCTCTCTTTCAACGCCGGAAAGCCGGCACGAAAGAAGAAACAGGGCTGCGAAGGTCAGGAAAATGGTGCGTTCAATGGTCATCACTTTTGTTTTAGATTCTGTAATTTGACAAATATAGAATGATCTGGTTTAAAAACAGGATTGCGAATTTGAAAATTTACCACAGATTCACACAGATTGATGCACCTAGCGTTCAAGGGTTCAATGGCTTCGCCGTTCAATGGCACTACGTGCCGTTCAAAAGTTCAACAATGGTTCAAAGCCTTCGGCGTTCAAAGGTTCAACAATGGTTCAAAGCCTTCGGCGTTCAAGGGTTCAACAATGGTTCAAAGGTTCAATGGCACTACGTGCCGTTCAAAAGTTCAACTTGTTCATTGCTAATTCAGCTTCGCTGCCTTTTCTGTCGTCGCTCGGCATAGCTCAAGCAAGCTTGGCTCTGCACTC
>CAZLDP010000596.1:0-2024 GCA_964558145.1 uncultured Prolixibacteraceae bacterium
GCAACAGCATGAAAGTATAAAATCGTTTGGGGAAAAGAATCAGGACATAAGGCTGAAGAAGAGTTTTTACCGATCCTGACAGGCCAGTCCTACAGGAAGGATCAACGGCGTAACCTTAAATAACGTGGACTGATTGAACCATTGTTGAACCTTTGAACAATTGTTGAACCTTTGAACCATTGTTGAACTTTTGAACAATCGTTGAACCTTTGAACGCCGGAGGCATTGAACCCTATTTTTAGGTGTTTGAGCTGCCCTTTCAGGTCGACGATGGAGAAATACGAACCATTTTCCCAAGGCGTTGCCTTGGGCTGGCATAAATTGTCCCTTCGGGACGCAAAGGAAAACATAACTTTCAAAAAGGAGCTAATACGAAATAAAGCAAATAATATAAAAATAAATATTTCATTATCAGCCTCTTATAAATCAAATTAAGATAATAATATAAATAATATTCCTGCCATTGCTTTAAATATCCATTCATAATATTCTTTATATTTGTCTGATTTGATTTTTGTTTCAGCTTTCTTACTTTATTTATTTAACCAATATTTTTGAACTTATGAAGAAATTAGCAGCAGAATTCATTGGAACCGCCTGGCTGGTGCTGGGAGGTTGCGGCAGTGCCGTTCTTGCAGCGGCATATCCGGAATTGGGAATCGGGTTTGCCGGTGTGGCCCTGGCATTTGGGTTGACCGTGGTAACCATGGCTTACGCCATTGGACATATTTCGGGATGCCATCTCAATCCGGCTGTATCGGTCGGTTTGTGGATGGGAGGCCGATTCAACAAGAAAGAACTCCTTCCATACATCATTGCGCAGGTTTTGGGAGGTATAGCCGGAGCTGTGATCCTTTACCTGATTGCCAGCGGCAAACCGGGATTTGAAGTGGGTGGTTTTGCTGCCAACGGGTACGGCGAGCATTCCCCGGGAGGTTACAGCATGCTTGCAGCCCTGATCTGTGAGGTGGTGATGACTTTTGCATTTCTGATTGTCATCCTTGGAGCCACCCATCCCAAGGCCCCTCAAAAATTTGCCGGTCTGGTCATTGGTCTTGCCCTTACCCTGATCCACCTGATATCGATACCGGTAACCAACACCTCGGTCAATCCGGCGCGCAGCACAAGCCAGGCTCTTTTTGCCGGAGATTGGGCGCTTGGACAATTGTGGCTTTTCTGGGTTGCCCCCATTGTGGGAGCCCTGCTGGCAGGGATCGTTTACAAAGCGATTTCCTCCGACAAGAAGGAATAAAGATCTTCAATCGGGTAAAACCGGGCATTCACAATAAAAAATGCCCAATTACAATAATCAGGGAGGGATTACACTTTCAGGAAAATCTTTCTCCGGTACATTAGCGCCAATATCAGAAAGATGATACTGACACTTCCCAGTTTGATTAAAACCGGGTAATACCCGCACAGATACTGTTCCGTGCCATGAAATAGGGAACGCACCACCCCGCTGAAGTCGATGATTACGTATAGCATATAGGCTGCAATGGAATTCATACCGTAAATTTTCAGCCAGTTGAGATACTTGCCCAGGTTTTTGTAATCGACCAGGTAATAGAAGAGGGCCATCAACAGGAAACATATCCCGCTGCTGTGGAGTGTCATTGAACTGGTCCAGATTTTTTTGATTATTGGCATCTGAATGCTCCACAACTGACCCGCTAAGATCATCAATACCCCGCCAAGGGCCAGCCACTGTATCTTTTTAATCTTCGGAAGAGTGCCCTTCATAATTTGTCCGGCAAAGACACCGCTCATCACGGTAACGCCGAAGTTGAGGCTGCTCAGCAACCAGGTGTAACGGTATCTTCCAAAATCGAGCCCTGTGCCAGTCACTGTAACCCCGTCGCGAAAACGCCCCAAAACTACCCGGTCGACATATTCGGCCAGGTTACCGTCAGGGGTAAAATTCCCGCCTCCGAAACCATCGACACGTACGAAGGTCATCAATGCCCAGTATATCACCAGTAAACCTGCCGTAACCACAATCTGACCTCTCCGCTGAAGATGAA
>CAZLDP010000597.1:0-2011 GCA_964558145.1 uncultured Prolixibacteraceae bacterium
AGATATGACCAATGCCGAAATTCTCCGATGGGAAAAGTTGTCGGACCGGGAAAAAGAGGAGGAGACCTACCGGATTGACAAACCCGGCCCTGAACTTGAGATCACCCAGGAGTTACGGCAAATCGAGTTTGACAGCCAACAGACTACCGATGACCACGGAATGCACATTTTTGGATTAGCGAAAGACCAGACCGGGAAGATTTATTATAAGGTAAAAAACTCATGGGGTGACTACAATAAATTTGGGGGTTATTTTTATGTCTCCAAGGCGTATGTAAATTACAAAACCACTTCCGTCATGGTTCATAAGGATGCAATCCCCGTATCAATCCGGGTAAAACTGGGCATTTAGATGACCGGATATGGCGGGGGAAGGGCTCCCGGCTTCCTGTAGACCGGATGGATGGACAGCTTGTTTTTGGAATGAGGAAAATTCTGCTCATAATCGGATTGTGGATCATTTCTATTCCTTTGTGGGCGCAGGAGGGGGGATGGCAATGGTGGAACGATGTCCATGGCTGGGATCCCGGTGACCCGGGATGGCGCAACTGGATGATTGTGGCGCCGGGAAACCTTGGACCCAATGCATTGCCTGTTCCTGAACTGGAAAAGGGAATTATTCAGGAAACCGGAGAAATCAGAACCTCCCTGTCGCGTCACTTTCACCCCGACGATCCTACACAGGATATCTCCTTCCACTTGAGGGTACCCTTTGCCGACGGCAAGGTTGCTGTGGAGGCTTACGGAGTCGTACTGGAAAATTATAATTATACCGAGGAGATCCGGAATTCCCGTTTTTCCCGTGATCAGGACGGGAAAGGAGTAGGGTTGGGGGACCTTTATTTCAGTACCCTCATCCAGCTTTCACGCGATCGCTCCTTCCCCAATACCCTGTTGAGAATGGCCTGTAAAACAGCCTCCGGAAACTTGCAGGCGGCGCGTTTCACCGACAGTCCGGGATATTACGTCGATGTAAGCTCTTCAAAGGATTTCAGGGTAGGGAGGTTCAACACACTCCGGACATACATCGATCTGGGATTTTTTAGTTGGCAGACCAATGACGAAGCGACTCCGCAGAACGATGCATTCCTTTACGGGGCAGGCATGGACTGGACCAATGGCATCCTGCTGCTTTCCGGCACGCTGTCGGGGTATTCAGGATATATGTCGGGTCCCTATGAGGGGAAAATGCTCGCTTATTCCGACAAGTATGCTGAGGTTATGGTATATGACAAACCGGTGGTTCTGACGGCCAAATCGCGTTACGACTGGGATTACACGGCTGCGGAACTCCAGATTGCCTATGGGCTTCGCGACTGGAATTACCGTAGCTTCCGCTTCTCCTTTATCTGGAAATTCGGTATGCTTTGAGGAAGTATCCGCTAACGGCACATGATGCGATTGAGAAATGATTTAATAATTCGCACGAAAAATAGCGCTTTAAAATGGAAAAACTCTCTGTAGTCATTTGTGTCTACAACGAAGAACTTAATATCAGGCCGCTGGCCGATCAAATCAGGGCAGCGCTGAGAGGGATGGATTATGAAGCCATCTTCGTAGATGACGGTTCCACCGACAAAACCCGGTCGGAGATTCTCGCCCTGGATGACGATCGTTTTGTTTTGGTAGAACTGATGAGGAATTATGGACAGAGTTCAGCGCTTCAGGCTGGTATTGATGCTGCCAGGGGAGACTACATTGTCCTGATCGACGGGGATTTGCAAAACGATCCTGCGGATATCCCGGATATGCTCGAATTGGCAGAAACCGAAGGCTGGGATATGGTGGCCGGTGTGCGGGCTCACCGCAAGGACGGGATGGTTCTCAGAAAAATCCCGTCGGCCATTGCCAATTACATGATCAGGCAATTGACCGGCACCCAGATGAAAGATCTGGGATGTACCCTGAAACTGTTTACCGCGGAAGCCATTAAACAGGTCCATATTTACGGGGAGTTGCACCGGTTTATCCCGGTACTGGCGGCGCTCGAAGGAGCTACCCGCTTTACCCC
>CAZLDP010000598.1:0-2005 GCA_964558145.1 uncultured Prolixibacteraceae bacterium
CCATCGGACCAGGCGTGAATTGTATGAGATCCTAGATCATTATTAAACACTTGCTTCCCGTGATAAAAATTTACTGTCGGGTATAGTTTCCCGTTTGTAACATTGGGGATTCCCCAAACAGCAGCGCTCCAAAGCGTGATCGAAGTCGGACAGCTCGCGTCGTAGGTAATATAGGCATTATCGCTGTGCTTCCAACCGGATACTTTCTGCATCCGGCCCGAGCCAACGGCGGAAAACAAATCAGAACCGTCACTTGCAAAGGGGCTTTTGGCATTTTCCAGCGGGACTTCTTTCGGAGGATCCACTCCATTATCCCCACTGACATTTGCTTCGTTGAACAGGTCAATCTCGGCAATTTGCGACCAGAATACATCATTAAACCCGCTGAGTATTGTGATTTTAAAATAGCGGGCAATTACCGGTTCCCCGAATGTGAAAGTTTGTTTATACCGTGAGGTCGTGAATTGTCCCTCCAATACATTTTTCCACGTACTGTTGTCGCTGCTGACTTCAAACCTGAATTCTTTTGCCAACCCCTGCTCATTGAGATCCTGCGTCTGGATAAAATGGAAACCGTTGATTTTTTTTTCAGATTTCATATCAACAAGCATCCAGTGAGGCATTTGTGCATAGGAGGCAACTACTTCGGAATGCCAGAAGGTTGAAACATTATTGTCAATGATGTAGCTGGCTAAAGCCCATTTACCATCGCTTCCCGGTTCCTGCGAGGAGAAGCTGACCAGGGTCCACTTGGTTTTTTCAAAGCTAAGCATTGCGGCTTCTTTGGCATTGATTTTGGCAGTAGTAAATACATCGATAGCTTCCTGTTCCGGTTTAAACACAGAATAATAATAGTATGGCTCGGTCAGTTTGATGTTATTGACCAGGACAGATGTCTGGGAACTGGTTATCATGATGCTGTCCTTGGCTCCGGAGAGGTTGGTGAACAGAATTCTTACCCCGACTTCATCCGCCTTTGCTTCCTTAAAAAATATCTCCACAGAAGTTGGCGATATGGTACTTTGATTTAACAACTGCCGGCTGGCCAACCCGTTCTGGTAATTGTCTCCGTAGACATTTACAAAAACAGCCTTGGGGTCCGAGACCTGACCTTCATCATTGAAAGTCACTACCCGAAGTGTCTGTTTGCCTTCTGGTAATTCATCTACAATAACGCTTTGGACCGTTCCGGCATCAGACACGGAAAACTCACTGAACTTACCGTTGCCATAAAATACCTTACCTGATATGGCTTGGTCGGGTACTTTAAATTCTACTTTTGCACGATACCTTCCGGCATAGGATTTTAAATCGCTTACCGGCGAAGGAACTTCTATCTTGTCTTTTTCGCATGCAAAGAACATTGCTGCAAAAAACAGGACTAACCATAACAAATATCTTGTACTTTTCATCTTTAACCGTATTAAGAGTTGTTTATTGGTGTTTTCTATTCTATTGCCACGCTGCAGGTTGTTTCATTCCCGCCATTTTCTTTGCATCTTCCAATGGGATGGGCATGACCAAGTATTTGTCCGTATAGGAATTATAGTCACGAATCTTTTTCCGTTGGTAATGGAATTTGCCCTCCCCGTCCTTTGTGATTCTCATCCCGGTGATAAAGCGGTTTGTTTTGTCAAGAATTTTCCACCTGCGCTGGTCGTTAAACCTGTAGTGGCCTTCGAGGCAGAATTCTACCCGGCGTTCGTTGCGAATCCGGTCGATAAGAAAGCTATAATTTTTCTGAAATCCGGGAACATCCTGAATTTTAGGCTGTAAAGCCCGTTCCCGGACCACATTTACCATGGTGATGGCTCCATCCAGATCGCCTAATTCACAGAGGGCTTCTGCCCTGTTCAGATAGAATTCAGCCAGCCGGAAAAATACCCAATGTGTTGCCTCATTGCCCCGGCCCCCGCCACCCGGGCCCCAGTATTTTACCTGTTTGTCTTTCCGGCTGTAGTAACCTGTACAACTTCGTTGGGTCTCCTGTGAAATCACGTCGTTA
>CAZLDP010000599.1:0-2000 GCA_964558145.1 uncultured Prolixibacteraceae bacterium
CCAATATAGGAAAAGGTCAGTCGCGTATTCCTATCGGGAACCTGAATCGTATATTGTCCTTCCGCATTGGTAATGGTTCCGATGGTCGTGCCCACAATCTGTATGGAAGCTCCGATCAGCGGATTGCCATCGGTGTCGCGTACAACACCTGAAACACTCCTCATCTGCTGGGAAACTACCGCTCCAGGGAAAGTCTCCCCTCTTTCTGAGGCATTAAGCCAAAAGCCGCAAACCAGAAACAGTACCAGAAGAACAAAACCGGCCGGTTTGCTATTGAATGATCTGCATAAATATTTCATAACCTAAACAAATTGGTATTGGTAAAACCTCTATTTATCCACGAAAAGGGTGCAACCTGCGGCATTTTCAATGTCGGCCACCGAAGCTCCCGGAGTGTCGAGCATATTAAACACCATCACTGAACCGCTCCTGGGCAGCAACCATTCGGTTGGGGTAATCTGACCTCCCAGCTTGATAAATGTGCCCATATCCTCTGCACCCACAGGGAAAAGATAAGAATTGGAGCCTGACCCGAAGGTAGTCTGGGGTTCATCATCCTGTCCGGTACGGCTGTACACGTCGTTTTCGGGCACCTGATAGGGAGTAAGCGCCAACTTTGTCCCATAAAAAATGGCATCCATGGGAATGGAAGTTTCTGTCACATTCACACCGCGGAAGAGAGCCACCCCGTCGGGAAATGCCTTCGTGACCGAAGTCTGGACCTTGCCCGATCCATTGGCCATGAGACCGCTTCCGTCCTTCTTCGCACCATTGTTGTTACCTCCAGGTTCCCCGGCATAATCGATTCCCCAGAAAACAGTTTCGGGAAGCTGGGGACTGAGCACGAGCTTATAATAACTGCAAATCCTGCGCGAAGAGCCTCCCACGTAAAAATACTGGCCTTTTTTAACCGACCCCTTGCTCAGATTGATCTGGTACACTTTCTTGCTGGTTGCATTGTAAATCCCATCGGCCCAGCCATATTCCGAAGGAGTTGACGAGTTGGTGAAGACCACGCTGTAGGGAGTTGAACTGAATTCGATGTCTTTCAGGGCCATCAATTGCACATATTCGTACTGACCCGGATGAACCAGCCCATCACCCGAAACCGCTCCTATCTTGGGACTGTCGGATCCCCTTGGATCGTGGAGGTATCCGGTAATCACGAAATCAGCGTTGTGGAAAATCTTACGGATCAGAAACGATACAGAATTGCTCAAACCTGTGCCGACCGAAACTCCCGATTGGGCAAAGACCGCACTATTGCTGTCGTCGTAAACAAACACCGTATAATTTCCCGTCACGGTTTTATTAAACACAGCTTTTCCCTGTGAATCGGAGAGCAGTTGACCAATCAGTACCGGATTCTGGTCAGTGGTATAGAGCTCCACTTTCCTGCCTGTCACCGGTTTGTTCTTGTTGTCGGCCAATGTCACCGTGAGCGGGAAGTTTTCAATAAACAGGTCTACCTTCCACTCCAGGATATTCAGGGAATTATCGGGCTGGATCGTATATTCCCGGGTACCAATCTCCCGGTCTCCCATGAATGCCTTCAGCAAATAATCACCCGGCTTCAGGCTCCTCAGGATACCGGTTCCCAGCACTGTGGTAAAAGCAGAGTCCACCACAAATCCCGGTTTTTTGTCTGTGTAAAACACCTTCACACATGCATTGGACAACGGGATATCCTCGTTGTTAACCAATTTGAAGCTGCAGTCGTTGATCCGTGGTATTTCCGGATCATCGAACCGGTCACACGCGAGAAACGTCAGCAATGCGACCATCAGGAAAAAAAAGACCTTTTTTGTCATGAAGAATATGGTTTTGAATTTATTTGATCATCAGTCAATAGCCCCTTATCATTTGGCGTTAAGGGCTGACCAGACATCGAGGGGATAGTCTGACTCAATGATGTCGGGTTGCAGGCCGATCTCCTTCCGGTATTCCTTCAGCCGTTCAGCCCGATCAGTCAGTTTGTCGTGGGTGGGAGCTACAGAGAT
>CAZLDP010000600.1:0-1999 GCA_964558145.1 uncultured Prolixibacteraceae bacterium
AACAAGAATCCGCCAAAAATGCTTTGTCGAAGTTCTTAGGTCGTACGCTGTAAGTTTTTGGTAAGAAAATGAAAAATACCCTCCTAATGGTTTTGAACGTGAAATAGCTTCTCCGGATAAAATAATAACCCAGGGTAATATATAACTTTACAATGGATCTTTTCAATATATTTGGTTTCAGATTAATTACGTAACTTTTATAAATATTATTCAGGTGTTTTTCTGGTTCCCTTTTAAACAGAAGAAATTCCATTTCTGTGAAGTATTCTCCCTCCCATACCTGTTTATACCAGGCTTTTGTCTTGAACTTTATTAATAACTGCATCACCACTTCAAGAAACACCAACCTTGAAATTACGATCTCAGAACTTAGCCCTGAAGTAATCCGGAGTTCCGTACTTCTCCGGACAAAATTATCAGGAGGTTTTTGTTGGCTAACACAGTAACCAAGATTGTCAAGGATTGACCGAATATGCAATTCCGCATCATCCCCATAAAAAACCGCTTCATTGAATCCCCCTAATTTAACTAATGATTCTATTTTCCATATAGGTCCGGTGACACACCAGGGAGGATCGGAATATAGAAAGCGTTCCAAATGGTCGGAAGCATCATCAAGTTTGTTCCATAACCGGTTGGAATCACCAGGTTTATGTTCAAAAAGCAGGCTAGGATAGACCAGGAAATCGAAGCTTGGGTTTTCCCGGAAATCCTTTATCCTGCTTTCGAGGCACCAAGGTGCCAGAAGGTCGTCGGAGTCAAGGAATATGACATATTCTCCACTGGCTTCCCTGATTCCGATGTTGCGGCATGCCGAGGGACCTTTGGGCCGGCTTCCACGCTGAAAGATCCTGACCTTTTCTTCCCTGAACCGTTGTAAATTATCCCATTCCGCTTCCTCCGAACCATCATCCACAACGATGATTTCCCATTCTTTCAGCGACTGTTTTTTAACAGAATCAACTGTCTCAGCCAACAGGCGGGTGCGGTTGTAATGAGGAATGACGACGGAGACAACAGGGTCTTTCATTGTCTGCGGGTCACTAAGTCATTATTTACCCGGCGACGGATCCATTTCATGGCCAGTTCTGTTCTGATTGCTTTCCAAACATGAGCTTGTTCCATTCCGAAACGCTGAATGACCCATGGATATTCATCAGGAATGATTCCACGAGTGCCAAAGAGAAGATCTATCGTCCCTCTTTCCTGCAGCGTTTCAAACAAAGCCTTTCCAACCCCGAACTCCCCGTAAGGAAATGCAAACACCCGGTAATCCAGTTGAAAAGTCTCCGCCATCACCCGGCAACTTTCTTCTATCTGACGAAGTTGTTCCGATAGGATAAGGTCTTTAAACAAGGGATGATCAATGGAATGGGACCCGATGGTAAAGCCTGAAGCCATCATTTCCCTGATTTGCGGGGATGTCAGGTAGGGTTGCTCCTCTTGCAGAAACGATGCCGGTGAGAAGCCCAGTGCTTTCGCAATAGCCAGGTATCTCTCCTTGTTCCGGTATGCCAGGGATTCAGAAAGCGCCAATGCATTTCCCGGTTCTGATTTCATGATTTCTTCCTTCCCTGGGTCTGCCAATTCATCCCAGGTTTTTTGCATCAGAGAATAAAGGTTTTCCCAGAATATGTTTCTGTTGTCCAGCAGATCGCTGCATATGAAGAAGGTAGCCGGTATTCCTTTTCTTCTGAGAATGGGGAAAACCACATCATATACTTCCCGGTATCCATCGTCGAAGGTGAGGTGAAAGCTGCTTTTAGGGAAAGGAAGGTTGTTTTTAACCGTCAGGATGAGAGTTGACAGATCGACCGGACAATAATATTTCAATAACAAGTCCAACTCTTTCTCAAACTCCTGAGGAGTGGCCACCGGATATGAATTTCCTATATATTCTGGTACGAATTCTGAAACCAAATGGTAATAGGGGAAAAATGACGTCTGTCCCGACAACCTGCGTAATATGCTGAAGGGGAGCAGGGTCAGAGTGCGAAGG
>CAZLDP010000601.1:0-1996 GCA_964558145.1 uncultured Prolixibacteraceae bacterium
TGACTTTTTGTTCAGGGGTGTGGTAAAAGATGGCCGACCGGTATTGGGCGCCCATATCGGCGCCCTGCCGGTTCAGCGTGGTGGGATCGTGGACAGCAAAGAAAACTTCCAGAATATCACGAAAGGTGATCACCGCGGGGTCAAAGGTGATTTGCACCACTTCGAAATGTCCGGTCGACCCGGCGCTCACTTCCCGGTAGGCCGGATTTTTCACATGTCCTCCACTGTATCCCGACCGTACCGTTGCCACCCCTTTGAGGCGTAGGAATACCGCCTCAGTGCACCAGAAGCATCCACCCCCCAACGTCACTGTTTCCATTTTTTCTCTGGGATTACTCATCGCATTTGAATTTATAGACATAAAAAAGAGGATTAAACTGGGGATCACCACTCGCAACTTCCGTTCCATCTTTTGGGCTGTTTTCTCGACCTGATTTATTTTTCGCTGACTGTGGCGAAGAAATCCTCCACGATGGCGTTGCGGTCGAAATGTTTCCAGAGGGTGATGGTGCGGGAGTTGTTGGGGTAGATGGTCCAGGCATCGTTTTCGTAATACGGGGCGGGGATCTCCTCTTTTTGTGCCCATCCCGGGTTTTTGACAATGGCCACGGCGGCCATGTCGAAGAGGGCGCGGCTCAGATCGGGGCCATGGAGTTTGATATGTTCGAAGAGGCTGATGGAATAGTCCCCGAAATTAAAGTATTCTCCTCCGTCACGTCCGGTGATGGAAGCCTTGAGTTGGTGGCCAGTATTTGCCATCCGCTGCCGGATTTCAGCCTGGGTGACCCTGACCGCATCGGTGCCATCCTCCTTGCCGTACCGCACGAGGGCCATCTCAAAGGGTACATCGGTGGATAGAACAAAATTCATGGCTTCGATGTCGTTGACCAAATTGTACTCTCCGGGATCGGGATAGTTGGAACCCAACCAGATCACCTTTATTTTGTTGCTGATTTCAGGGGCTTTTTCTAAGGCCAGGGCGATGTTGGTGAGTTTACCCACGGCGATGATGAATAGTTTTTCCTCTTTCACGGCTTTGGCCCTTTCGATGATATATTCCACCGCGTCGTACCCGTCGTAATACTCCTCTTCCAAAGTTACCCTGATTTCCTCGTAATTCCGGTCGGCGCCCTTCAGCAGGGGGCAGGAACCCAGTTTACCCACCAGTCGCATGATCCGCTTGGCTTCGGCATACTGTTCTTCGATTCCTCCTCCGCTGGAGGTGGCATTCACGGTGACCGCTTCCACATCGAACACATCGTCATTCATCAGCAGATAGGCCAGTGCGTGCTGGTCGTCGAGCTCGTTGTTGGTGTCGGTGTCAAAAAGTACCCTGATCCGCTTTCCCTTGTTCTCGTTGCAAGAGGGTAAAATAATTAGCAGCAGCAAGTAGATGGCGAGGGTAGAAATTTTTAGTTTCATTGCTTCTTCGGATTTTGAATTCAAAACTAATAATTCTGAAGATTTCTTTATTATTTTTACCCCTCATATTAAAAAGTAAGCCTGACTATGATGAAGCGGTTAAAAGTAGACCTGATTGAGACCACTGAGCAGATCACCTTGAAGAATAGTTCTCTTTTACTGGAGAATCTTGCGGAATTGCAAAAACTGGAATATGTTAACTGGAAGGAGTATCCCTACAAACCCCAGGTGGAATTTCGCATTGGGCATACGGAGCAAATGATCCTGCTGAAATTTTATGTCATCGAAGAAGCCGTTCGTGCTTTGGAGACCCGGATCAACGGCGATGTATACAAGGACAGTTGTGTGGAATTTTTCCTCTCGACCGACGGGGTTCATTACTACAATTTTGAATTCAGTTGTATCGGAACTCCCCATGTGGGCTGGGGTGAAGGAAGGCACAACCGGGAGTTACTGCCCTCGGAGGCGGTGAAACTGATCCAGGTAAAATCGTCGCTGGGAAGCGAACCCTTTGACATCCGGACAGGAAATTTCCAATGGACCCTGATGGTCATCATTCCGGCTGCCTGTCTGG
>CAZLDP010000602.1:0-1992 GCA_964558145.1 uncultured Prolixibacteraceae bacterium
TGACCAGTTCGATCACTACTGTTAATGCAAAAGACTTTAATGTAGGAACACATACCAACATCATGCAGATGTTGCAAGGTAAAGTTCCCGGATTACATATAACTAAAGATGGAAACCCGACAGGGGCAACTGCTATTATACTCCGTGGCCCATCCACATTGCGTACAGGTGCTGCCCAGGAACCCCTTTATGTGGTTGACGGGGTTCCGGGTGGAATAATCAGTTCGTTAGACGATGTTGTTTCTATTGATATTCTGAGAGATGCCTCAGCTACTGCAATTTATGGTTCGAAGGCTGCCAATGGAGTTATCATTGTCACTACTAAAAGAGGGGAAGAAAACAATTCAAAAATTTCGTACAACGGTTATGTGGGTTTTGAAACAATTTCAAATAAAATTGACATGATGTCGCCCGATGAATATCGTTCTTTCCTGTCGAAAAATAATATGAGCGTTTCTCCTGAAGACGAGGACAATGTCAATACTTACTGGATGGACGAGGTTACCCGTATGGGAATTTCGCACAACAACAATTTCTCTATAGGCGGCGGCACAAATAAAACCACATATTTTTCGAGTCTCACATACAAAGAGATACAGGGAGTTATTAAGGAAACAGGCGTTAACAGCCTTTCATTATTGGCGAACGTAAAACAAAAAGCGATTAACGATCGTTTAAAAGTCGGGTTAACGATTACCGCAAATATTTCTGATTCAAAGATTCTTCCGGCAAAAGATACCGATGGCGCTTCGCTTAACGGGAATCGTGATTTTCTCTTGAACATGATTAACTATTTACCAACAGTTAGTATTAAAGATGAAAATGGGAAATACAATGAAAATTTTGCCCATCCTGGTGCAAAAAACCCCGTTGCACTGCTTGACCAAAACGATGCCAATAACCGGAATAAAACCATATTGGGGACAGCGCAGGTACAATTTAATATTTTAAAAGGCCTTGATTATGAACTGAATGCTTCGTATCAAAACAGTCAGTCAAACGGAAGAGTTTATTATGGGAAAGAATCATCGCTGGCCCAAGGTCAAAATGGGTTGGCCGTTCGTAACTCATATGAAGCTGAAAAGAAACTATTGGAATCATTTTTAACCTATGGGAAAACCTTTGACCAACATGATGTTAAATTATTAGCAGGGTACTCCTGGCAGGAAGATGTTACCGGGAACGGTTTTCAGTCAACAAACAAAAACTTCGTCTCGGATCAGATTAGTTATAATAATCTGGGAATGGGTAGTGGCGCATTAGGATATGTTGTTGACTATGGATCTACTGCAATTTTAACCCTGCGAATGATATCAGCTTATGCCCGTATCAATTACTCATTTGCTGGCAAATACCTGCTTCAGGCGACTATTCGTCGTGACGGATCTTCTGCATTCGGGAAAAACAATCGTTGGGGAACTTTCCCGTCAGCCTCTGTTGGTTGGCGCATATCCGAAGAATCATTCCTGAAAAACCAGCAAGTGTTTGATAACCTGAAATTGAGGGCAGGATATGGGATCAGTGGGAACTCACTGGGCTTTGACCCATTGATTTCACGGTTACGTTATGGAGCCGGTGGAAAATTTTACAGCAATGGTTCATTTATTACATCAATCACTCCGAGCCAAAATGAAAATCCTGATTTAAAGTGGGAGAGCACAGGGTTATTAAATATTGGATTAGATTATTCTGTTTTAAAAGGAAGGTTAAGTGGTACAGTCGAATGGTATGATAAACTGACCAAAGATATGCTTTTTGGATATGCAGTCCCTGCTTCGCAATATTATATTCCTTCATTGCTTGCCAATGTTGGTGAAATGGAAAACAAAGGATGGGAAGTATCTGTCAGTGCTATTCCTGTCAAAAGCTCAAATCTTATTTGGAATACAACATTAAATGTTTCATTTAATAAAAATAATTTGAACAAACTTTCAAATGAAGATTTCAACCTTGCATACATTAAGATGGCAGGTGTTGGTGAACATGGACAGT
>CAZLDP010000603.1:0-1990 GCA_964558145.1 uncultured Prolixibacteraceae bacterium
ATAATACCGGGTAAACGGAGCCAGCGGTTTCCCGCCGTATACAGCGGGGAGCGTCGAAGAAGTGACTTTCCCTGAGTCCCACACTTTTCCCCTGCCGGTAACTACTTCCGACGAATCGGTTCCCACGAAAAGGCGGTAAGCCATCTGGGAGGCTCCTGGCCGGTCAGCAGCCATCTGCCAGGTAAACCTTGGCTGGGACACATCAATACCCAACGGATTAGCTAAGTACTCACAACGCAAATGACCAGGTTGCAGTCCAGAGTTTTTTGTACCACACGACAGGAATAATAAAGGGGAAAGAATGAAAAAAAATAGTTTTTGAATTTTATACATGATTATCAGGTTTTGTGTATGTCGATGCATTCAGCAGCCTGGTTGCCATCCAACATGGCGCTGACAAGAGCTGCAGTGATGAACAAGTGAGAAAGATAATAGGTGGGTAAGATCAGGAATGCACAGTTATCCCATGAGAGAAATTCTCTCAGGGCGATGAGCGTGTCGGAGAAAATAATCATCCCAATTCCCGCAATAAAGAAGAACTTGGCGGAGCGGGGCAGCCTGACAATTCCGGTAGCGGCGCTCAGTGAGACACAGGAGATCACCAGGTAGAGCAGGACCGCCGTGTTAAGGCTAAAACTATCGATGACAGGTAAGAGCCACCCGAAGTAAAAAACCAGGTAGACCGGCAAAACCACTGCAAGCGTGCGTAAATGGACCTTTCCCTGCCGCAGCGCATAAAGAAGAAACCCCACGTGGGCAAGGAAGAAAAGGGCGATTCCATAAATAAACCTGGCTATTTCGCCCTGACGATGCGAAAGGAACCAGTCCCCCCCGATCGACAGCATAAAAGCAATTAAAATCAGTCCGATGCTTTTGAGCGGAGTACGGGTAAAAAGGGCTTGCAAACCCAAAATCAGGATACAAGAGCCTGTCACGCCCGCCTTGAATCCAAAATCACCGAAGGTCAGTGCAAAAAACGAAAATATCACGGGTAGGGTCAACAACCCAAAAGCCCATTTCGATCTAAAAATAGAGGGTTTATTCATACTCAAAGGTTTTTATAGGTTCTCCATGTAAAAGAATCTGCACGTTTTCCTGTCGCAGTATGTTCATCAACAGTTTTTTTCTTTCTGGTCAGCATTTTGGATTTTCCTTTCTCCGGAAAACCAAAACGGGGTATTCCGGGAGAGACGATAAAAATCCACTACGGTTTATCGAAATGTTTTTTCACGAAGGGCCATACGCCATCCTTGTAGTAACGATGTCCTCCGGCTCCCACGTACAATTCACAGTTTCCGGGGACTCCTGCCGCCTTGTAGATTTCCTGCAGGTGGGCAAAAGCTTTCCGCGTTTCCCCGATGGGAAAAATCACATCCAGTTCACCGTTGACGGCACAGAAGGCGCGTGGAGCGGTGAGTCCGGCCACATCGGCCATTTCACCTAAATCCATGATCCCCGGAACGTAATTGCATTCGCAATGATGGATCGATCCTATGCTGCCGGTGAAGGTGCAAAAATAGGAGGAAGGCACGGCTACCGCGATGCGAGGTTCGCAGGCCGCGGCGAAGAGGGTTACAGTGCCTCCCCC
Organism: uncultured Prolixibacteraceae bacterium; assembly: GCA_964558145.1. Lineage (GTDB taxonomy): Bacteria > Bacteroidota > Bacteroidia > Bacteroidales > Prolixibacteraceae > UBA1413. Next base: position 1,589 of record CAZLDP010000603.1, read on the forward strand.
CGAATTGCCGGTCACGGCAATCTTAGCAGGATCGACGGGGAGATTTATCAGGGCCCAGTCAATCAGGCGGGAGATGTCCCATACCCGGTCTCCGATCGGGGTTCGCCCGACCAAAATGTCATGCAGCAGCAATACACGGCACGAAGAGGTGGCTTCCTTTTTCTGGTCTGTGAGGGTACGGGTTTCGCCAAATCCCCGCACGGTTGGGGCAATGGCAAAATACCCCTCCTTGACAGCCTGGACCGCCACGTTGCGCTCACCGACCTCTCCTTTCTCGCGTTCCTCCTCATTTTCATAAATTCCGGCATACAACTCCGTGTTTCGCGAATGACCGTGGGGGGCAATCACCAATCCCGCCCCCTGCACGGGGTTCTTCGGACGCAACAGGATAAAGGGAAGGGG
>CAZLDP010000604.1:0-1983 GCA_964558145.1 uncultured Prolixibacteraceae bacterium
CTGTAAATTCCTGTTCGTTAAAAATGTCCCTGGCTCTACGCAGCATCAGGTTTTCATTGGGGAAAGAAAACCGGTGATGGCGAAGTAAAATGATCTCATCCTGGTATTTTACCAGAAATAAAAATCCATCCAGGCCGGCCTGGATGGATAGTTCATATCGTAAAGATTCAGATAAGTTGAATGTTTCTTTCTGGTATCCAAAGTCCTGCATAGGATGTTATTCCCAGTTACCCGCGTTGTTGTTGGTTTCGGTCAGTGAACCCACTTTCAAACCGGGATATTTTTGTTGTACGCGACGCTGGTCGTTCAGGTTAATGCGGAGCTGGTCATCAAGCCCGCGCAAAATGATGTTATTGTGTGCTTTGGCTTCAAAAATGGGAACTTTGATTCCCGATCCGGTGGCAATAATCGTTGCTCCCAGTTGGAATTCAGCAACGGTATCCGAGACAGGGATATATTTGATCTGATCGATCTGGTAGTCAGGGCTAAAAACAGAAGTTAACACACTCTCCCTGATCGTATCACGAATGATCAGTCCCATCTGGAGCGCCTTCTTCTCGGTGATTCCTTTTTCCAGCATGCTGTCGGTGATGTTACCGATTTTTTTGACCAGTTTCACAGAGTCATACTTGACGAAATGGATCAGTGTGTCCCAACTCCCGGTAAAACGGCCATTTGCATCTTTAAAAGCCAATTGAGCCTTGCGAATGTCCTTGAGTCTTTCGATCGTGGCGTTGTAGCGGAAAGCTTTTTCTTTCTCAAAATCGATAGGTCTTTTAATACTGTTGTAGATCAAGTAGGTCAAACCTAATGCAGCAACTAAGAGTACCACTTGCAATACTGTTTTCATTGTTATAATTTTTGTTAGTTTATTTTCGCTTGCTTGCAAAATTATAAAAAAAAATCATTTACCTTCCCTCGGGTTAATTATTTTAGGGTCAATGCTTAAAAATCATTTAGTTGCTCTTTTAACGGGGTCGGGAGGATTTCAACTTACAGCCAGTCAGTCGGTTATGATTAACAAATTGGCTGATTATATCATTTCTCCCCATTCCGATGCGGTTTTTCTAATCCGCGGATATGCTGGAACCGGAAAAACGACCATGATTAATCAGTTAACCCTGACACTGGATACACTCCGGATAAAATCGGTGTTAATGGCTCCGACAGGAAGAGCGGCGAAGGTTTTGACCGGGTATACGGGGAAGAGCGCCTTTACCATTCACAAAAAAATCTACAGGCAACAATCGGTGGCAGATGGTTTGGGTGTCTTTGTACTGGACAAGAACTTGCATAAAAATACCTGGTTCATTGTGGATGAATCTTCCATGATCTCGAATCAGGCCGGAGAGAACATGGTTTTTGGTACAGGCAGGTTACTCGATGATCTGTTGGAGTATGTTTACTCGGGAGAGGGGTGCCGACTGGTTCTGGCCGGAGATACGGCGCAGCTCCCCCCTGTGGGGATTTCGGTCAGTCCCGCGCTCGACAATCGGGTCTTGGAAGAAAATGGTTTTGAAGTCATCGACAATGAACTCACCGATGTGGTTCGCCAGGAAAGGGAGTCGGGGATATTGTTCAATGCCACCCGTATGCGTGAGAAGATATTTTCATCTGAGGGAATTCAGGGTTTTTTCAGGATTGTGCTGCCTGACGGGGGTGAGCCTGAAAAAATATCGGGTGCCGACCTGATGGAAAAACTGTCCAGTTCATACGGGAAATACGGCATCCACGAAACGGTCGTCCTCACCCGTTCCAACAAAAGGGCAAACCTTTACAACCAGGGAATCAGGAGCTCCATTTTGTACAGGGATACCGAAATTGCCCGGGGCGACCTGCTGATGGTGGTCCGGAATAATTATTTCTGGCTGAAGGAAGATGCGGGAATTGATTTTATTGCGAACGGGGATGCCGGAGAAATAACCCATATCTATGGATATGAGGAACTTTACGGTTTCCGTTTCGCCCACATCAGTCTCAGGC
>CAZLDP010000605.1:0-1977 GCA_964558145.1 uncultured Prolixibacteraceae bacterium
GCTTACGCCTACAACGCCCAGTCCGAAGTTGTCGGGGCTTTAATCGAGACAAACGATTATGCCTATATCTACGACAGCCTTGGCAATAACCTCTACACCTCGCTGAACGCCGTCACCAACGCCTACACCGTCAACAACCTCAACCAGTACACCTCCATCTCAAACTTCGTGTCCTTCGCGCCTTCGTGTGAGATACATCCCCACTATGATGCCGACGGTAACATGGTCAGGCTGGGCAACCACATTTTGACTTATGACGCGGAGAACCGCCTTTCCGCCTACACCTTCGGGATCGGCTCTTCCACGGGGATGTTGCGCTCGGCCTACGTGTATGATCATCTCGGCCGTCGCATTAAAAAGCGTGACCAGGAGAGAAGGATAAAGAACCCCGGCGGTATCGTACCTTTGACCTATTGGCACACCAACACCGTCACGACCTTCGTCTATGACGGCTGGAATCTCATATATGAGCGTGATGCGCTCACAAACGGGACGATACAGGAAACGACCTACTTCTGGGGCAAGGACCTCTCCGGCACGTTGCAGGGCGCGGGAGGAGTGGGCGGTCTGCTGGCTGTCAGCATCGGCGGCGATTTCCTCTTCCCCTGCTACGACAACAACGGCAACATCACCGCCTACATTGACGAGGGCGGAACCGTTGTCGCCTACCGGAAATATGACGCCTTCGGCAATACCATCGCCAAGGGCGGCGACATGGTTGACGTGCTTCACTTCTGGTTCAGCACGAAGTATCTTGATCATGATACCGGGCTGTATTACTACGGCTATCGCTACTACTCCTCGCTACTGCAACGCTGGATCAACCGCGATCCGATTGAGGAAGAGGGTGGAGTGAATATGTATGGGTTTGTGGATAACGATCCTGTTGATTTGTTTGATCTTTATGGACTTGTTAGAGGGAAATTTAAACTTTATACAGCTGAAGATAATTACCCTTTTGCTATTGCTCGTACGCATTGGGATATAGATATATCAGTTAAATGTAAAAAACGTTTTTTAAGTTGTAAGTGGTATCTTCGATTTGAGTTTAATTCAGAAGTGACAGTTTATGTGCATCCCAAAAAAAGTAAAATATGGTCTTTGAAAAAATATTTCAAAGATAAAGAATTGGAGCGTAGATGGAATAGTGCTTCAGGGTATCTTGAACGTTATAAGGCAATTAGGTTACACGAAAGTTATCATGTTAGGGATTTTAAAAAATTTTACGACATAAACTTTGACTTATTGAAAACTTTTGAAACCGACTATGATTCTGAAAGTGAATGTTATCTAATAGGAAACACACAAAAGATGCGTATTCAAAAGGGGAAAAAAGATGCAGAAAAAGCTTTAAATGGTTTTATGGAAACTATAAAAGAAGCATTAGTAGCAGGAGATAAAGTTCAATTAGTTGGATTTGGAACATTCGAAACTAGAGAAAGAGCTGCTAGACAAGGAAGAAATCCTAGAAATCCTGAAGAAGTTATAGAAATACCAGCTTCTAAAGCTCCAGTTTTCAAAGCTGGAAAAGGATTAAAAGATATAATAAACGGATAATTAAAATGAAAAAGTGTGGGAGTATATACCACACTTTTTCTGTATATAAGGGAGGCGTATTTATGAGATTAGATAAATTTTTAAAAGTATCAAGAATAATAAAGAGAAGAACAATTGCAAAAGAAGCTTGTGATAAGGGGATAGTTACTATAAATGGAAAAGTAGCAAAGTCTTCATCAGAGGTTAATATAGGAGATTTATTAGAAATTCAATTTGGGGAAAAGAAGATGAAGTTTAAGATAAATGAGATAAGGGAACATGTATTAAAAAATGATGCAAAAGAAATGTATGAGATAATAGAATAAAATTAACAATCCCTCAGTATATTTATATTAGTATAAAATAAAATATTTTTGCTGGGGGGATAATATGGAACATAGTATAACGTTAAAAGATAGATCTAGTTTGCATATATCAGGC
>CAZLDP010000606.1:0-1974 GCA_964558145.1 uncultured Prolixibacteraceae bacterium
AAAATACCAGATGCTGTTTATGAGCAATTACTTCAACAGTGCGAAGTAGTTACTAACAAAGCCTGTTTTCTGAACAAATTAAACCAAAACCAAGCCCTTTAGGAGGTTTAAATTCTCTTCATACTGAATAATCCCGGTATTCGGCTTTCCTTAATGAAGAGAACGAAAAATATAAATAACCAATGCTTTTTTTGAGTTTGGCGAATAGGTAATTATTGCCCGCAAAATCAAAAACTATGGGTATATTGCCAGCGGTACAGGCAAAAAAGCCACCAGTCAGAGTTTGATTTAAGTTTGGAAATAAAATACGGAAATAGTATGAAAAAGAATCTTTTGATAGCTGTTGTATTCGTTGGAATTTTCAGCACTAATTTAAATGCACAGGAGTTTTTGCCTAAAATAAAAATTGACAAACAGGAAAAAACACTTCATTCACAATGGAAAGGCAAACGCATCGCATTTCTGGGTGACTCTATGACTGACCCGCGCAGGGTAGGTACTAACTCTATTTATTGGGAATACCTGAGTGAGTTACTTGGTATTGTACCTGTGGTGTATGGGCAGAATGGTCATCAATGGGATGGTATTTATAATCAGGCAAAAAAACTAAATGCAGAAAAAGGGAATGACATAGATGCAGTTTTTATTTTTGCCGGAACCAACGATTATAATCAGGGGTTACCTATCGGTGAATTTTTCTCCTATTCGAAGCGAACAACCAACTCTGATGGCAAAGAAACAGATCTGAATTACCGCACTCCGTTAATGAACGACTCCACTTTTTGCGGACGAATAAACCAAGTGATGTCCTATCTGAAAGAAACTTATCCACAACAACAGATTGTTTTACTAACGCCAATACACCGCGGATATGCAAAGTTTGGAAAGGGGAATGTGCAGCCGGAGGAAAACTTTGCAAACAGAGCCGGACTGTTTATCGATGATTATGTCGAAACAATCAGAAAAGCCGGTTCAGTATGGTCGGTGCCGGTAATTGATCTTTATGCAATGAGTGGTTTATTCCCGCTTTCCGACAGTCATTTACAGTATTTTGCAAAAAAAGAAACGGATAGGCTGCACCCGAATGCCTCAGGACATTACCGGATTGCGAAAACATTGCAATATCAGTTGCTTGCACTACCTTCGGGTTTTACCAATAAATAAAAGTTACAGTCATTACATTCATTGGGAGATGTTTTGTTGGCTCGAAAATCTCTTTTTATGATTGCCGCCAGCCAGCGAAAAGAGGGGGGAATTGAATTGGTTAAAAGTAACTGATCAGTATTACGCAACAAGCAAGGAATGCTCTATTTCAGGTTTGTCATATTTATTTCATGGGAATCGCGCTCCCAATTCAGTCAGATGGTGTAATTGGCAGTGGTATTTCCAGCGGCTTGTTCATTCCTGCCATCCAGTTCACCACTGTGAGTTTCCGGCAACCTTCCGCGCGGTAGACTTGCTGTTTTTGATCCTGAAGAAACATTTTCGCTGCACGAACGATATTTCAGAAATATTACTTGTTAATTGATTGAAAAATAATTACTTGCTAAGGCAAAATGTCGGATTAATGCTTTGTAATCAATTTTTGCTGCGAGCGGAACTCGCTGGGGGTACACCCTTTCTGAGACTTAAACGAGCGGTTAAAGTTGGAAATATTATTGAATCCGCTGTCGAAACATATTTCTGAGATATTCTTTTCCGTCTCAATCAGCAAACGGGCAGCATGCCCAATTCGGAGATCGGTCAGGTAATCGGAAAACGAACGTTGCGTACGCTTTTTAAAGAAGTGGCTAAAAGCTGACGGAGTCATCGAAACCAGTTGGGCTACATCATTGATCTTGATCGGATTCATCAAATTGTCGTACAAATACTGATTTACCAGTTTAATTCTCCGGCTTTTCGAGGTATCAAACTGTCCGACATACGAGGGCGACGAGAGGGTAAGCTGATTGCGCGAAATCGACAAATCATACA
>CAZLDP010000607.1:0-1964 GCA_964558145.1 uncultured Prolixibacteraceae bacterium
TGGAACTTGGAGTTGTACATTTTTATTCCGATGCGATGAACAACCTAGGAACTAATATAAGTTTTCTCCTCGCTTCCGATCTCGGAAGGGTGCCAATGTACAGCGCCAATGTGGGAGGAGGTTATACCAATGTTGTTAATGGTTCCTATAGCGGCGGTATATGGGTAAACTATTATCAGGCAATTAATAGGATTAATACATTAATGTCTCATATAGATGGTATTAAATGGAAATCGGAAGAACAAAAGAACAGGATAAAAGGCAATGCTTTATTCTTCAGGACAATGTATTATCTTCGCCTTGCAATCGGTTATGGTGAGATCCCTATAGTAACAGAGCCGGTTACATCAGCCAAGACCGATTTTATAAGGAACTCGAGAGCAGAAGTTGTAGCTCAACTTATTAAAGATGCGAAAGAAGCTTCGGAAATCCTGCCTCAATTCGGCACGCGGAAAGGAGAAATTGGGAGAGGTGCAGCCCAACACCTATTAACACATGTTTATCTCTACGCAAAACAATGGGACAAAGCAGAACAAACAGCTACCAGTTTAATCACAAGCGGTGATTATCGTTTAATGACAGAAAGGTTTGGCGTGAATAAAGATAAACCTGGCACTGCATATTCTGATTTATTTTTGGATGGGAATGTAAATCGTTATGAAGGCAATTATGAATCGCTCTATGTATGGCAGGCTGCAGACATGTACCAAACTAAAGGAGCAGGAATGCACCCCAAAATGTCTGCATTATGTAAATACCAAAACGTTCCTGGTTTTACGCTCAGCATGGAATACTGGCAGCGCGGAAAAGGATATTTTATACTCTCGCCATATGTCATTAATGAACTTTTTGATCCAAAAAATCCGATGGATGACCGTGGCTCTGATTTTGCAATATTTAGGAGTTGGAGATTTAACGATGCAGCTTACATTGCTGCCCAAAAAGCTAAAGGAACCCCTCTTACACAAGTTGTTGATGGGAAAACCGTAGAAGTGCAGGTCGGGGATTTAGCAGTAATAACTGATGCAAACCGTGATAATTTGTGGCCCGTACTTGTAAAATGGATGGATAATTTTACGACTAATTTAACTGAAACAATGCAAGATAAATGTTTCGCTTGTTCGAGGTTAGCTGAAACATATCTGTTTCGCGCTGAAGCACGCTTCAAACAGGGAAACCTCCAAGGTGCCGCGGATGATATCAACACGCTTAGAAGAAGAGCACATGCTCCTGAAGTATCTGCTTCAGATATCAATATGAATTTTATCCTTGCAGAAAGTGCAAAGGAATTAATTGGCGAACAATGGCGACAGCTTGAACTCATGAGGACCGGGAAAATTATTGAAATTAATGAACTTTATAATCCCAATTCCAGGGGGTATATATCTGCAAAAGACACTCTTTTCCCCATACCGACATCTGAAATTGACAGGATGAAAGACTCTCCTTACTTTCCGCAGAATCCGGGTTGGTGATAAGTAATCAAGTTTGAAAATAGTAGTAGGTCCGATATTGTACGGACCTTAAATTCAAGGGAAATCGCTTTTAAGAATTGTGTACCGCTAATGGCAGGTCAAAAACAGTTAAACAGTGTGACACTGTAATATTTTCACCGTAAACCAATGTGAGAACCTCTGTGAAACACTGTTTAACTAAGTGTTAGTAAGTGGAGGACATCTAAAAGCGATTTCCCTGCCTTAATACCTAATTCAACAAGATAAATTGCATACTAATGAAAGGGAAAGAGAATGGTTTAAGCAGGCGAAAGTTTCTGAGGTATTCTGCCTTGGATTTAACCGGATTAACCATCCTTCCGAATTGGACGAATGCCTACGGCGTACATATTGCTCCGAGCGACAGGGTTGTTATGGGATTCATTGGATTGGGAAGACAGGGCCGGTCCGATTTCGAAAGTTTTTCAACTTGTTCCGGCATTCAGGTTGCAGCTTGCTGTGATGTGGAAC
>CAZLDP010000608.1:0-1964 GCA_964558145.1 uncultured Prolixibacteraceae bacterium
GGCCGAAACAGTCGCCATCTACAGAAGCTCTGGTCTTGAGATTGAGATAGAAGACGATGGCACAATCAATCCAATCATAACAAAAGAAACAAAGCCAAAAGAGCCCATCCCGCAGATAGAAAAACAGAAAGATCCGCTAGACAAATTGTTTGATGATCTTGAAGACACACTCTTCCATATCTCAAGGGATTATGAGAACGGCCTGCTTCAAACTCTGGAAAACAATTCAAAAGATAGGGCCAATCTTGATAATAAAATAATTCCGGCCGTATCAGACGTTACACTAAAGCTGGACGCCGAGCTTAGGGCCAATATTCATCTTATTTTTAATCATGCTTACATAAATACAATTTCTAAATACTCAAAAATAATCTCAAAAGATGATATCAATCCAAACATACTGAAATACCTGAAGGAATATTTTGAGGATTACGTCTCGCCCTTTTTCGATAAGTGGGAGGAGAGGGAAAAGGAGAACATATTCAGGATTATCGAGGAAGAAATACTAAAAGGCTACAACTGGCAAACGGTCAGAAAAAGATTATCTGAGGAGTATTTCGAAAGAAGAGATTCTTACTACTGGCAGATGGTGGCAAGGACCGAAGGAACGAGAGCATTCAGCTTCGCATCAGAGCGGGCTGCAAAGGATCTTGGTGCCACCGAGAAGAGATTCATTTTTACTGAAGACGGCCTTGCATGTGTCAGCTGTGCCCAGGCCTCAAAAGAGGGATGGATCCCCATTGACTCAGAGAACTCATTTGGCAATCCGCCGCTTCATCCGAACTGCAGGTGCTACTATGAGTTCAGGATAGGGCCAGCTACCAAAAGGTGGGACGATGTGCCAGCTGAGAAGAGGAAAGATTTCACCGAAGAGATGCAGGATGCGCTCTGGGAATACTCCTCAACATCCTATTACATCAACACGATATTACGGCACCCATTAGATTATCTAAAAAGAATATCCTACAAGCTTCAGATAGAGCGTGCACTGAAAGCGATTGAAACAATGAAAAAGATATTCAATCTAGAAGGGAGCAAAATCAACGAAGAAGGTGTTGTCTTGTGGAGGGGCCTTGATGAAGCTGACATCTTAGATCATATCCTTGATCCAAATGATCCTGAACTAAAGGATATTTTCGATGACAAAGGATTTTCAAGCACAAGCAAGGATAGTGACATTGCCCTTGCCTTTGGTTACCATTACATGCAGGTAAGCCAAGGCCATATAACAATGCTAAAAATCCACGTCCCTTACGGGACAAGGGTCATTTATATTGGAAATTCATATGAGTACACCCAGGAGGAAGTCATACTGCAGAACGGATCGATTTTCCGCATAAATAACACTTCCTTCAGGGATCTTACAGAGTCTGAGAAAGAACTACTGTACAATGAAGGCCTGGACTCAGAAAGACAAAAAAATATAAAGGTCAAAATCTATGATGTGGACTACTTAGGTGATACAAATATCAGAGCTTAAGAAGGACGATCCAAATAACAGGTTTGTTGCCGGTGAAGGCATTACACGAGGGATTAATCTATGCCTCATGTGCACCCACTACAGAAAGGAGCACAAGTGTGATGCGTTCCCGGAAGGCATACCCCACGAAATATGGATTCTCAAAGTGTTCCATAACAAGCCATATCCGGGGGACAACGGCATCACTTACAAGCCACTTCCGGAATACGATACGTCAATTGAAAACATAAAAGCTACATATGATAAATATTTCACTTGATATAAAGGCGGAGCCTTTGAAGACTGTTCTTGGAAAGGCCCCATCTGAACTTGGCAGCATAGTTTCTGAGGAGATTGCCAGCTGGGCGCTTAGGACCTCCAACCTTTCAAAGTCCAGATCGCCAGTTAGAACAGGGAATCTTAGGCAGTCGATAACACCTGCAAGAACAACTGATTCTGCAAATGTTTCTGCGCTTGCGATGTATGCAAAGTTTGTCGAGCCTCC
>CAZLDP010000609.1:0-1954 GCA_964558145.1 uncultured Prolixibacteraceae bacterium
ACTGAAGGCCATATTCCGATTTCTTCCTCCGTTTTGCATTAAGGCCATGCATTCCGGGAGGGTAATTCTTATGTTCAAAAGCTTTATCGGGTCCAAAGATAGGTTCACCGAATTTCCTGGCGATTTTTGATTTAGGTCCTCTGTATCTAGCCATTACCTGATCGTTTAAAAATTAAACTCGTCTTCTTTTGGGTGGCCGGCATCCGTTATGCGGAAGGGGGGTCACATCCATAATCTCCGTAACCTGAATCCCGGTATTGGCGATGGCCCTGATGGCCGATTCGCGTCCGTTACCCGGGCCTTTCACAAAAGCTTTCACTTTGCGCAATCCAAGGTCAAAGGCGGTCTTTGCACACTCTTCCGCCGCTACCTGGGCTGCATACGGAGTATTCTTCTTCGAACCCCGGAAACCTTTTTTTCCGGCCGACGACCAACTGATCACCTCTCCGTTCATGTTGGTCAATGTCACAATGATATTGTTGAAAGAGGAATGCACATGGGCCATCCCGCTGGGTTCGACCACCACAACCCTTTTCTTGCTTGTTCCAGTCTTTTTTGCCATAACTTAAATCTTATTTAGTGGCTTTTTTCTTGTTAGCAACAGTTTTCTTCTTTCCTTTCCGGGTACGGGCATTATTCTTTGTCGACTGTCCACGCACAGGAAGCCCAATACGATGACGGATACCCCGGTAACAACCGATGTCCATCAAACGCTTGATGTTTAACTGAACTTCCGAACGAAGTTCACCTTCCACCTTAAACGATTCGGTAATAACCTGTCTGATGTTCCCAAACTGCTTGTCGTCCCAGTCCTGGACCTTCAGATCCTTGTCAACACCGGCTTTTTCAAGGATCGATCTGGAAGCACTTCTGCCGATACCATATATGTATGTCAGAGCTATTTCCCCCCTTTTATTATCAGGAATATCCACACCTACTAAACGTGCCATAGTGAATTATTTGTTTTTTTAATTATCCTTGACGTTGTTTGAACTTAGGGTTCTTTTTGTTGATCACATACAAGCGACCTTTCCTGCGTACGATTTTACAGTCGGCGCTCCGCTTTTTAATTGATGTCCGCGTTTTCATACTTAATAGTTCTTAATTTTTGTATCTGAAAGTAATTCTTCCCTTTGTCAGATCGTAGGGCGACATTTCCACCTTCACCTTATCCCCGGGCAGGATCTTAATGTAATGCATCCGCATCTTCCCGGAAATATGGGCAGTGATCACATGGCCATTTTCAAGTTCTACCCTGAACATGGCATTCGACAATGCATCAATGATCGTTCCGTCTTGTTCTATGGATGGCGTTTTTGCCATATATGCGCTTTGTTTTTTAAGTGTGAACGGATTCCGAAAATGTCTGTACTTTTAATTCTAACAAGGAAAGAAGCGGTCGCGTATTAATACATCGCCTGACCACCGCCAGTCCTGCCCTTAATCCTTCCCGATTTCATCAAACCATCGTAATGACGCATGAGAAGGTGACTCTCGATCTGCTGAAGCGTGTCGAGGATAACCCCTACAAGGATCAACAGGGAAGTTCCCCCGAAGAAATAGGCAAACTGGGTATTGATCCCGATAATCATGGCAAATGCCGGAAGAATGGTCACAATCCCCAGAAAAATGGATCCCGGGAAGGTAATTCTCGACATGATGGTATCGAGATACTCCACCGTTTTCTTCCCGGGTTTGACACCGGGAATGAATCCGCCGTTTTTCTTCATATCCTCAGCCATCTGCACCGGATTGACCGTGATGGCTGTATAGAAATAGGTAAACACAATCACCAGCAGGAATTGGGTAAAATTATACCAGAATCCTGTGTGATTGGCAAAAGCGGATGCAAATTTACCGAGATTTTCAGAATTTGCAAAACCGGCGAGTGTAATCGGGACAAACATAATTGCCTGGGCAAAAATGATAGGCATAACACCGGCAGCATTTACCT
>CAZLDP010000610.1:0-1951 GCA_964558145.1 uncultured Prolixibacteraceae bacterium
CAGCTTGATCAGGATCACCCGCACATCGTCCGACAGCGTCATCAGCATTTTCTTGAGGGTGAGGGCCTGGCGGGTATCCATTTCACCCGAAAGTTTGGTGAGCCCGTCGACTATCCGGGAGACATTTTCCCCGAAGAGGTTTCTGATATCTTCCACGGTATAGTCGGTATCTTCGACCACATCGTGGAGAATGGCCGCGATGACCGATGTGGCTCCCAGCCCCAGGTCGCGGGCCACCACAGTGGCCACGGCTATGGGATGGATGATGTAAGGTTCCCCCGATTTCCTCCTGATTCCGTCGTGGGCGGCGTTGGCGAAGATAAAGGCCTTGTCGACCTTTTCCATCCGCTCTTTGTCAAACCGTTTGCCGACTTCCCGCTTCAGATCGTCGTAACAGTCGTTGATCTGCCGTATTTCAGCCTTTGTAAAGAGTGACATTTTCTGTATTAATGATTCCTTTTTCCCCTACCAGATAATTGGCGCCGATACCGGCACGGATTCCCGCTTCCACGTCGCTGACCTTATCTCCGTAAAGTGCCGAGCTTTGGGCTTCCACGCCATATTCCCTGATGGCAGCAAGGATCATGCCGGGAGCAGGCTTCCGGCAGTCGCACGGTCCGGTAAAATCGGGATGGTGCGGACAATAGTATACCGCGGTGAGTTCAATCCCGTTTTTCCTGAACTGTTCACTCATCCAGAGGTGGAGCTTTTCTACCTCACCTGGGGTGTAAAATCCCCGGGCAATCCCAGCCTGATTGGTGATGACAAAAACAAGGTATCCTTTTGCGAAATATTCGCGTGTCAGCTCAAAAATTCCTTCCCTGAATTCGAAATCTTCGATTCTGACGACGTAGTTTTTTTCGATGTTGACGGTTCCGTCGCGGTCTAAAAAGAGCGCTTTTCGTTTTTGGGGCAGCATCAGCGAAGCTTTCAGGTAGGTTTCCGGGAGGCCGATGTCGATAAACGGGGCATCGGAGACCACGCCGAAGATTTTTTTCCGTGCCGTTGCTTTTTCAAGAAAGCCGGTTTCGAGGGAGAACACCCGGGGAAGCTCTTCCCAGCTGAAAATGTTGCTTTTGAGCAGGTAAACCCCGCCGTTGATGAGAGCCGGGCCGGTGAGGTTGTTTTTTTCCGTGAAGGAGGTGATCCGGCCATCGGTGTCGGCATGAATTGTTCCATACCGTGAGGCATCGTCGTTTCGGCGAAGGACGATCACCATGTCGGCTTCGCGGCTGTTGAAAAGGGCGGTGGGTAAATCGAAAGGAACCGGGAACCAGGTGTCGCCGTTGACCACGAAGACCACCTCCGACCGTGCCAGTTCCAATGCCTTGCGGAGTCCTCCTCCGGTACCCAGGGGAGTCTCTTCCACGGCATAACACAATTCACATCCCCGGTATCTTTCCCCGAACCAGTTTCGGATCATCTCGTGGCGGTAACCTACCGACAGGATGATCCGGGTGATCCCTTTGGTGATCAGGTCATCGAGGAGCCAGGCCAGGAATGGCCGGCCATTGATCTCAGCCATGGGTTTGGGGCGGTCGTTGACCAGCGGCTGAAGCCGGGTTCCCCGCCCCCCAGCCAGGACAATGGCTTCGCGGCTGATCATGCAAACACCATTTTTTCGGCGATTTCACATAGGATATGTCCCAGGGTGATGTGCCCCTCCTGGATACGGGGAGTCTCCCTGGACGGCACGTTGAGCAGGTAATCGCACCCTTCTTTCATCTTGCCGCCGTTTTCTCCGGTAAGGCCGATGATGGTCATCCCTTTCCGGCGGGCGACAGCCATTGCCTTCAGGACGTTGGAAGAGTTGCCGCTGGTGGAAAGCGCCACCAGCAGATCGCCGCTCCTCCCGAAACCTTCGATGTAGCGGGCAAAAACCTGTTCATAACTGTAGTCGTTGCTTACAGCCTTCAGAAAAGAGGTGTTGATATGGCATGCTTCAGCAGGA
>CAZLDP010000611.1:0-1945 GCA_964558145.1 uncultured Prolixibacteraceae bacterium
GGTTATGTGCTCGTTTCCGGTGGTTAGGTGTGTGATGGAGGTCCACGGTGTGCCGTGTCTGGTTTCGGCGACGTCATGATGTGTGTGTGGACACTAGCACCTGGGTTCGCCCGCGCGAACGGGAACGAGCGTTGCCTCAACCTGATTCACACCTACAATAACCCGCCTGGTCTCTTGCGGAGCAGGCTGGAACAGTTCACCCCGGAACCACCTCCCGGAGTCTGGGAAAAGGTTCAGGCCGGACTTGCCGCGTCCGAAAGAAAAAAAAGGGTGATATGGCTCCGGTGGGTTGCCGTGGCTGCCGTGTTGCTGATTGCGCTGACCACAGGGATCTTAACCCTTAGGGAAAACCAAGTTGAGTTACCGCAGGTTGCCGTCAAACCGGCAGAACCATTGTCCAAAACCCCTCAGGAGGAACATGAAATCGCCAAAGGTCACTCTCCTGCCTCGGTGACCCTCCCCACAGATGTACCCGGCCAAGCTACACCCTCAATGATCCCTGCTTCCACTGAATCAGCCGGGAAAAGTCTTCCCGAAAGCCTTGCACTGATCGCCCTGCCGGCCAGAGAATCTCTCCCTGCCCTGCAAACAATTACCGCCACAATCCGGAATCCCTTCCTGGAAACCCGGCTCCATCCCCTTAATTACCCGGGAATGAACGGCAGGGAATCCTTGGATCCGGTCTGGGTTGCCTCAGCCATGGATTATCCCGAACCCGACAGGGGTCAAAAAAACTGGAAGGTGGGAGTACAACTCTCCCCCTATTACTCATCCTATTCGGCAGACCACAGTGAAAGCTATGCCCGGAACATGACCTACTCGGAAAACCGTAGCCAGGCTGAATTGGGGGCCGGGATCTCGGTTCAATATAAAGCTTCAGACAAATGGAGGATCGAAAGCGGAGTATACTATTCTCAGACCGGCGATAAATCGGCCAACTCGGGCAACCTGTTTGGAGCCAATGCCGATTTTGCCCCATCCACCACAACGGCCGGCAGTTATTTCAACACTGCAGTGAAACTTTCCAGGGGTGAAATGGCGATGAACAGTACCGCCGGGGTGATACAATTCTCCAAACCACCTTCCAATTCCGAACTGATTACTATTCCTGAAACCCTGGCAGGTCTCAGCTCTGTGATGCTGACTCCCGGCGAATTCTATCAGGTTTTCGATTTCATGGAAATTCCGCTCAATGTAAGATACCGCCTTTTTGATTCTTCCTTCACCCTTGAACTGCTGAGCGGCGTCAGCACCAATATCCTGGTGGGCAACAATGTCTACATGGGAACCGGCCCCTCGAGAGAAAACGTGGGGAGAACAGGCAACATTTCCCAATTCTGTTTTGCAGGTGTTGTGGGTGTGGGAGTCAACTACCCGGTCGGGAAAAACCTTTCCATCTCGTTGGAACCCCGGGCCAGTTACTACCTGAACTCCATCAACCAGAGCCGCGACGTGGATTTCCGCCCCTGGAAAGTGGGTATCTACACAGGCTTGAATTATGAATTTTGACACCGCTGTTGCGTTTTTTTCTAAAAAAAGCCTGTCCCACGCAACGTTTTGTTCCGGGTTTTCATCATGCCATTAAACCAAAATTTATAAAATGAAATATATCTACATTTTCGTGCTTGTATGCGCATGTTCAATCCATGCCATCGCGCAATCTGAATCCGGTTATAATCCGGTAGTTTACGACAAGGGATATGTTTACCTGAAAGATGGTTCAGTACTGAAAGGCAAATACGTCTATTCTAGCTCTTTGGATAAGATTAGAGTGGTATCGGGCAAAAATAGCTGGGTTTTCGACAGCGATCAGGTATTAAGAACAACGAAGTCCAAACCCCCAAGAATTTTGGGAAATGAGACTGCGAAAAAGGAAATCCCAGAATTTACGATTCCGCTATCCAAATGGTTTAACCTGACCGAAATAGGGGTCATCGCCGGGAAC
>CAZLDP010000612.1:0-1940 GCA_964558145.1 uncultured Prolixibacteraceae bacterium
TGGTAAAGGTGACCTCCCATTCATCCCAGTACCGGACGGCATTGGTAACGTCCATCACCAGGACGTCGATACCGGCATCGGCCAGCATCGACATGTCCTTACGGATAACATATTCATCCTGACTGAGGAAATAGCCCATTTCAGGTTCTCCCCAATGGTAAGAGTTGGTATACCACAGTTCATGTTTGGCATCCAGACGGGCAGCCGGATCGAGTTGAAGGATGCGGGTCACGTCGGCCCGGTAGGGTTTTTCTATTTTGGCGAGACCCTGGGTATGCCAGGTGATGTAAAAAATTCCGGTCACACGCCGCTGATCCTGTTTTACCGGCCCGGCTTCTTCGTAGGTGGGCATCAGCCTTCCCAATCCGTCGGGAGCCACCCAGGTGTCGGCATACAGATCGCGGATTCCGGGAGTCTCTGCAGTGGCTGTGACGCTTTCGCTGCCGCTTGCTGCTTTGCCCGACCCGGGCTTGTCTCCATCCTTTCCCGGACGGTAAGTCATCGACAGCAGCAGGAAGATCGCCGCGGCACCGGCGGCAATCCTGATCATGGTTTTAGCAGGGATCATCATTTCGGTTTAATAGTGAATGCGCAATATTTTAACGGGTCCCATCAGCCCGGAGGGCTGCAGCGGATCAGTTGCCTTGTAGTGGTTGACCGTGCACCAGGTCGCTCTTTCATTTTCGGGAAGGTTCTGGTCGCCGATCAGCCGGTTGACCCAGGTGTTTACTACTTCGATCCTGACTTCATTGGTTCCTTGTTTCACCAGCCGGGTGATGTCGCAACGGTAGGGGGCGGTCCAAATGCTACCGGCGGGTTCCCCGTTAAGGGTCACCCTGGCCATGGCCGTTACCCGGCCCAGGTCAATAAAGAGATGGTCATCAGCAGGAAGCTGCTCCAGGTCAAAATGGATGGCATACACGGCAGTTCCCGAATAATACCTGATCCGTTCATCGGGTGAGGCGGTCCAGTCGTACAGGGTGTCAAACTGTACCGGTTCGGCCGGTCCACGCTGAGCGGCCTCAAAAGTGACCGTCCAGGGGCCCGTGAGCCGGGTAACCTCTCCGGCTTCCGGATAGTTGTCGCTGAGCCGGCTCGTGGAAGCGGGAGCGGCTTTTTCCCGGAAAACGACAAAAACGCTTTCATAAGGCTCCAGAGACAGGGGAACCGCTGTGGCTTCCTCTTTTTGTTCAAAGGCAGGAAGTTTACGGATACTCCCGGTCACTGCTTCCCATAATTCAGGTTGCTTTCCCTTGACCCTGAATTCAGGGGTCACGATTTGCCTTGTGCCTGTCTGGTTGGTCAGAAAGTAGATGTCGGTGTTTCCGGTCGTACGATGTCCGTAATGGAGGGTGCGATCTTCAGGAAGTTTGCAGTCGGGAATGCACCGGATGAAAGCCAGGGCCTCTTCCATGGTCATGCCGTTTAAGACGGTTCCGGAGCCGAATTTTCCCGATTTGACGATGACTCCGTCGACTGCGCCCCAGAGTTCTGCCGCCATTTTCTGTACATCGGCATCGGCGGCAGGCTGATTTTGGAGGCTGGGTGACCGCAGGGGAGCAGGTCCCAGAATCACAGCCCCATCGCGGACCAGATCCCTGATTTTGGCTAACAATTCAGGCCGCATGGTTTCAAGTTTGGGAAGGACCAGAATCCGGTATTGGGTTCCATGAGGCAGGGTGATCAACCCATTTTTTACAGTCATAAATTTTTCAATTACTTCGGCGTTCATGTAGTCGAACTGGTACCCCACCGGAAGCGGGGGATCGGTGACTCCGGTCATCTTGGGTGCGTCCTCCCCGATGAAATAAGCCGCATCGGCTACATTCACTCCTTGCTGAAGCATGAAATTCGAACGTTTCAGGTAGAGGATGTAGGCGTCGATCTGAGAGAACCAGGTGTTTTTGCGATTAAATTCATTGCCGAACCAGGCATTTACA
>CAZLDP010000613.1:0-1938 GCA_964558145.1 uncultured Prolixibacteraceae bacterium
ATGCAATCGATGACCATACCCTTGATGCGGTTAACCAAGCTGTGGAAAATGGATTTGTGGAAGCCACCCTTACCGGTGACCGGGAGACGATTCTCCAAACCTGTGCAAAACTCGGTATTGACTCCGGAAAATTCATTATTGAATCAGCCGCAACAGAAGATGCTGCGGCGCAAAAAGCAGTAGAGCTGGTTGCTGAAGGGAAGGGCGATCTGATGATGAAGGGATTGTTGAGTACCGATAAGTTTATGCGGGCTATCCTGAATAAGGAGTATAAACTGGTTCCTCCCGGGGGAGTTTTGAGCCATGTGACGGTAGTGGAAACTCCGAAATACCACAAACTGCTGGTGGTAAGCGATGTAGCCATTATTCCGTATCCTGATCTGAACCAGAAAATCGTAATGGTGAGATATCTGATTCAGACAGCTAAAGCGCTGGGCATCGCCCTACCCAAGGTAGCTCTGGTGGCAGCCACCGAACAGGTGCTAACTGCAATCCCTGCCTGTACCGATGCTGCGGTAATTTCCAAGATGGCTGAAAGAGGTCAGTTGGGAAAAGCGCTGGTTGATGGTCCCCTGGGTTTCGATGTGGCAATCGACCGCGAATCGGCTGAAATAAAAAAAATATCTTCTTCCGTTGCAGGAGATGCCGATTGTCTGCTTTTCCCCAATATCGATGCCGGGAATGTTTTTTACAAGATGAATACCAAGATGTGCCGGTCAGAGCAGGCCGCCATCGTAGCTGGAGCAAAGGTCCCCGTGGTGCTTTCGAGCCGCGGCGATACCATGCAGACCAAACTCTATTCCATTGCCCTGGCAGCCTTGCTGGGTTAAAGATATCCTATGAGAGAAATTTATATACTGGCTATAAATCCCGGATCCACTTCTACCAAATTTGCCGTGTATGAAGGGGAAAAGTGTATCCTCAACAAAACGCTTCGTCACAGCATTGAGGAGATTTCGGCATACCGGACCATTATCGGCCAGTTTGATTTCCGTAAAGGCTTGATTATCGATGCATTGGTGGAAGAAGGAATCGTTGTGGACTCCATCAAGCACATTATAGGACGGGGTGGATTGACCTTTCCCATGGAGTCGGGGGTATACCTGGTAAACAACCTGATGCTGGAACATGCCCGCGAAGGGATAATGGGGCAGCATGCCAGCAACCTGGGACCGCTGATTGCCGATTTTGTGGCACACCAGATCCCCGGGGCAAAGGCTTACATTGCCGATCCGGTCGTTACCGATGAACTGGAAGAAATTGCCAGGATTGCAGGACACCCAATATTTGAACGGGTTTCCATATTTCATGCCCTGAACCAGAAAGCCATTGCACGCCTTCATGCACAAAAAACCGGAAGGATTTACGAAGAACTTAACCTGATCGTCACTCACCTGGGAGGTGGCATCTCGGTGGGCGCCCATAAAAAGGGGAGGGTAGTGGATGTCAACAATGCCTTGAACGGGGAAGGTCCCTTCAGTCCGGAGAGATCGGGTACCCTGCCGGTTTACCAGCTTATTGACCTTTGTTTTTCTGATAAGTATACCAAAGAACAGATTCAGCGAATGGTGGTGGGAGAAGGAGGATACGTGGCTTACCTGGGAACCAACGATGCCCGTGATGTACAGACTGCGGCGGCAAATGGCGATCTGAAAGCAGCGCTGATCCAGGAGGCTTTGGGATACCAGGTCTCCAAGCTGATCGGGGAAATGGCAGTAGTCCTTGACGGTGAAGTGGATGCCATCCTGTTAACAGGAGGATTGGCCTACAACTCCTGGCTGGTGGATTACATCTCCCGGAAAACCTCCTTTATAGGGCAAATTTTCGTTTATCCCGGAGAGGATGAACTCCAGGCATTGGCCATGAACGCCCTCAGAGTTGCCCGAGGAGAAACTACACCATTGGTTTATAACGGACCACGTGGACGCCAGACTAGAG
>CAZLDP010000614.1:0-1935 GCA_964558145.1 uncultured Prolixibacteraceae bacterium
ATTGATTTATAATAAATTAGATTTGGTGTCCCGAAAAAGTGCGGAAGACAGGAAAGCCTCCATTAGCAGGGTCGTTATCACCAACAGCAGTGCCGATAAATTGTTATTCATCTTACGATTCATCATTTTCCTGATCTTATTTCAATTTCTTTACCTGGCAAAAACCCGGCCATTGTGGTCGGTTGTTTTTGATCGGCTCCCATTCATCACAACAGGGGATCACCGGGTTTTTCACGCGGTTCCAGGGCGCCGGTAGGACACCCTTTGGCCACTAAGAGGGCGACTTTTTCAAGAGCGGCATCCATTGATTCTTCAAAAGGGATGCCTATTACCACATCAAAGCCTCTGCCTATAAAGGTGAGACCGAGTTTCTCGCGGTATTTTTCGGTAAGCCTGACGCAAATGCCGCATTTGATACATTTCCCGGGTTCGTAAACGATCCCTTTGGCCTGGAATTTTTTGGTCATATCGCGTCGCGGTGAGGTCTGGTATCTTTTCTGGCTTGCCTCGTAACGGGTTGAAAAATCACGAAGTTTGCAATCGTCGGCAGCACGACAGTCACAGTGCATGCAGCGGCGGGCCTCCTCCACAGCCTCCTCGGGTGTGAACCCCCGGGAACTGTCAACCGGATTGCGCCGTTTTCCTGCTACCGACTCTTTGAGGTATTCGGCAAATTCGGTTGACCTCAACTTTCCGAACCGGGAGTTGAAAATAGTAGGTTCCCCGATGATTTTCCCGCCGTTGAGATATTGCAGCACCGAGAAGGCCACTTCTTTTCCCTGTGCCACCGAGCGGACCGCCAGGCGGGAAGAACGCAGCACATTGCCAATGGCAAAAATTCCCGGTTCGGACGTTTCATAACCATTGTCCGTCACCCGAACTCCTTTGGCGGTACCGGCCAACTGGAAGCTTTTGGTGGTATCGTCGATGGTGCCGGTGGCCACAATAAGGGCATCGTAGTTACGGCGAAGCTGTTCGAAATGGCGGTCATCGATGGTGGTGTTGCCGGTAAAGGTCACACCAGTTGACAGGATGGTCCGTATTTCCCTGTCGAGTACCTCTTCAGGAAGTAAATCGCGGCTGAGGGCAGTGCGGAGTTGTCCCCCGGCCTTGGGAGCCCTGTCGTAGAGGTGGGGTTCCACACCTCTGAGCCTGAGATAATAGGCCGCAGCAAGTCCAGCCGGTCCGGCGCCGATGATGGCCACCCGTTTCCCTTCAAGGGGAGGCACCGGCCAGGGGTGCAGGTCGTTTTCATCGCCCACGAATCGCTTGAGACGGCAGATGGAAACCGGTTCATCCACGGTTTTGCGATGGCAGGCCCCCTCGCATGGCGCAGGACAGATACGACCCAGCACTGCCGGAAGGGCGATATCCTGCTTCACCACCTTCAGGGATTCTTCCCATTTCCCGGCAGCAATCAGCCGGTTCATGAGCGGGATGTTCATATGGGCAGGACATCCGGTCTGGCAGGGGGCTTCACAGTCACCCACATGCTCGCTCAGCAGCAGTTCCAAAGCCATCTGCCGCCCTTCCCTGATCTCCCCGTCATCGGTGATGATCTGCATATTCATGGCAGCCTTCACGCTACAGGAGGGGAAGAGCTTTCCGCTCCCATCTTTGACCAGGCAAAGCATGCAAGAGGTGAAATGGTCGAGTTCGTTGTGTAGACACAGGGCAGGAATGTAAATTCCGGCAGCCTCTGCCGCTTTCAACACCGAAGTACCCTCGGGAACTTCCACCTCTATGTGATCTATCGTGAGTTTTATCATCACTTCTTATTAACAGAAAGTATTTCAATTGTTATGGCCCGGCCTTTCATTTCAAATAACGTCGATGGCGTTCACGGGACAAGCCGGCCGACAAGCATCACAACGGATGCAGGCTTCTGTATCGATATGATGCTTTTCATGCGGTGTGAATTGGACAGCCTTGGCG
>CAZLDP010000615.1:0-1932 GCA_964558145.1 uncultured Prolixibacteraceae bacterium
CCGCTACCGTGGGGGATTCCGTCCCGATCAACTGGAATTTATTGCCAACGACCTTCGTTATGTCGACAAAAACAAGCTGATCGTCCTCTCTTTTCATATTCCCCTTTTAATAACCGACTATGAGGAGTTCCTACTTGCCGACAGGCAGCAACTCTTCAATCTGCTCAGAGATTTCCCCAACGTGCTGATCATGTCGGCCCATACCCACATTCAGCGGCAGAATTTTTACGGCCCGGAGGAGGGATGGCAGGGAAGCAGGCCGCTTCATGAATTCAACAGCGGAACCAGTTGTGGGGACTGGCACAAAGGAGAATTGAATGAAAAGGGCATCCCTGAAGCCATGATGAAAGACGGCACCCCCAAAGGCTATTCTTTCCTGAGGGTCGACGGAAACAGTTACACCATCGACTTCAAGGCAGCCGGTAAACCTGCCGGTTACCAGATGAGCATCTACCATCCCCGGATCATCGCCAGTAACCGTGGAAACCAGGGACAGATCGTGGTCAATTTCTTCATGGGCACCCGGAACGACCGCGTTGAATACCGGATCGATGAAGGGAAATGGACCGCCATGAACTGGTTCGAAGCGACCGATCCCACCTATATGGAACTGGTATCACGGTGGGACCTTTCAGAGACTCTTCTACCGGGGAAAAGGCCTTCTAACCCAACGATCTGCGATCATCTCTGGCGGGCCAATATGCCCCCGGTACCGAATTCCGGAACCCACACCCTTGAAGTGCGGGCCACCGACATGTTCGGCCGTACCTTCCATCAGAAAAGCGAGTTCAGGGTAGCCAATCCCGGAAAGTAATCCTGCCGAAGACTCTTTGTATCAATGATCGCCTCAGATTAATCTCCTAAAAATCTGAAAACAATGCAGAATCTATTCCGAATTTCTGATTTTTCTTCAAATTGGCACTAATGTTGTAAAGAGAATAATGATTTGTTTCACTTAAAAAACTGATGGTGATGAAAACGATGAAAGCGATGATCCTGTTGGTGGCCATGGCCCTTCTGACTGCCTGCGTGGGGGAACCCGGATTGGATGGACTCGATGGGCTCGACGGGAAAGACGGCAAGGACGGAGTGAATATCCTGGGTACTGCTTTCGAGATTGAGGGCGACTTCACCGCTGCCAATGACTACATGCTCTATTTCAAATTCCCGAATACCATACAGGTTTATGAAAGCGACATTGTCCTGGTGTACATTCTCTGGGAAACGGTAACCGGCAGTGACAACAAACCTATGGATGTGTGGCGTCTGCTGCCCCAGACAGTGGTCCTTGACGAGGGTCTTCTGCAGTACAACTACGACTTCACTATCAAGGATGTCCAGATTTTCTTAGGCGGCAACGTAAACTTTGCCACCCTGCTGCCGGCAGAGTGGGAAAACCAGGTCTTCCGCATCGTGGTAATGCCCGCCGATTTCGCAACCAACCTGTCGCTTGACCTGACCAACTACAACCTGGTCATGAAGGCTGCCTGCCTCAACAAAACCAGCGTGCAGAAGGTCCGCTTTGCCGACATCGAAATGAAGGGTACTCCGGACCCGGGCCTGCGCAAATCATTACCCGCCATGTAACCACTGACCCCTGGCCAGGGAGTAGCCCCCGGTACAATTCCTTTCCGGAAAAGCTCTCTCCCTCTGATATCAGGAACAAGAAGTTTTACGATTAATAATCTCCCTTTTTACTGAAAGATTCCCCTCCCTCCCCGCGGAAGGAGGGGTTTTCTTTCAAGAAGATCCCTTACAGAAGAGGCCGGATTATTACCGGCTTTTCCCACGGGCACGACGGTATTTTCTCCTGAACCAGACCGCGGGGACTGCCAGGATCCAGAAAGGCCACAGCTTAAGAAGGAAGAGCAGGAAATCGACAAATCCGTGCCACCCTTTGGAGAGGGAGTGTTTCAGCCGTTCGCCGAAATC
>CAZLDP010000616.1:0-1932 GCA_964558145.1 uncultured Prolixibacteraceae bacterium
AAAATCGACAGGGCGATCGACTTTACCCCTGTCGGCCAGACGGTACCCCTGGCCATGAGCCGGCTTCAGAAGGGCGGAAAACTCCTCATCAACGCCATCCGCAAACAAACCCTCGTCCCCCCGATGGACTATGCCGAACACCTTTGGTCCGAACGTTCCATTCAAAGCATCGCCAATGTTACACGGGCGGACGCCGCTGAATTTCTCCCCATCGCCGCCGAAATCAACCTTCAGCCGCAAATCACCGTCTTTCCCCTCCAGCAGGTCAATCAGGCCCTGCTGGCCCTCAAGCAAAGCCGCCTCTCCGGGGCTGCTGTGCTGGTCCCTTCAACCTGATTCTTATAACTGCGCCAGTGCCTGCTCCAGGTCGCGGATGATGTCTTCAGCATCCTCAATCCCAACCGCCAGCCGGAACAGCGTATCCGTAATCCCCAACTCGTACCGTTCTTTGCGCGAGTAGTCATAATAACTCACCAGGGCCGGGTGGGTAATCAGGGTTTCTACGCCGCCCAGACTGGGTCCGATAAAGCACAGTTGAAGCGAATCCAAAAATTTCTTGGCTGAGGCCAGCGTCCCCTTTGTCTCAAACGTAACCACGCCGCCGCCGCCCTCCATTTGACTGACGGCAACATCGTAATGCGGATGACTTTCCAGAAAAGGATAATACACCTGCTTAATCCGCGGATGCTTTTCCAGAAAACGAGCAACCTCCAGCGCGGTTTGGTTCTGTTTGGCAACCCGAAGAGGAAAGGTTTTCAAGCCCCGAAGCAGCAGATAGCAGCAGTGCGGGTCCATCGTGCCGCCCATCGACTTGTGAAGATTGCGAATCTTGTCAACCAATTCCGTCCGCCCCAGCACCGCACCGGCCAGAATATCATTGTGTCCCGCCAGATACTTTGTGCAGCTGTGCACAACAAGGTCCATTCCGAACTCAAGCGGCCGCTGGTTATAGGGGGTCGCAAATGTACTGTCAATCAGCGTAAGCACCTTGTGCCGATCGGCAATCTTTTTCAGCTTCACCAGATCAAAAATATTCAGGTACGGATTGGTCGGCGATTCCGAAAGGATAAATTTGGTGTTCTTCTGAATCGCCTTTTCGAGAGTCTCGTAATCGCCGAACGGCACAATCGTACAGCCGATTCCGAACTGCTTCAGATAGGACCGGCAGAACTCGAGCGTCTTTTTATAACTGTCGTCCGTCATAACAATGTGATCGCCCGACTGCACCAGCGAAAGAATCGTCGTCGTGATCGCGCTCATTCCTGACGAAAACACCACGCAATCCTCCGCACCCTCCAGGTCAGCCAGCCGTTTTTCAGCCACCGTTACCGTCGGATTGCCGTACCGGCCGTATTCGTACCGTTTTTTGCCGCGCCGAGTATAATTTTCAATCTCCTTGCTGTTTGCAAAGACAAAGGTTGAAGTCTGAACAATCGGTGTCGTAATCGAATCGGCGTACCGTTTTCGCGGCTCTCCCGCGTGAATAGCACGGCTGGCCATTGAAAGAGTTTTTTTAGATTTGGTTTTCTTTTTACCCATCGTAAAGAGTCCTTTCGTTGAGCAAATCATTTATTTGTTATCCGGAATGGCTTGAATAGTATCCCATAATCCCCCGACTTTTCAAGCAGTTTTCTTCCTCAAAAGATAAACCAGGTTAACAGAGCCATTATGTCTTTTATCCAGGCCCTCATTTGCATTTTTTAACACCTGCGGCCAAAGCAAACGTATAATTACTAACAGCAGAAACAAATTTTTTGAACCTTAATTTAACTTTAAACAAGGGCAAAAAGAAGTCTGAATTTGTCCTGAAAAAAAATTTTTTTTCGTAGCTTCAATTGCCGCAAGGACTAACGAAACACCCGTGCTTTTTCAGCATTTTTCTCCTTGTCTGGGATTGCGGCTGAAGTATGATATAGGGAGAGTAAACAACAT
>CAZLDP010000617.1:0-1930 GCA_964558145.1 uncultured Prolixibacteraceae bacterium
GCCATAAATTCAATGTTGAAAAGAGGGAAAATATGATACTTCAGAGCGAGCGCCGCAAATTCGGGATAGCCATCCGTGGTATAAAAATCATTGATCCCCAGAACGGCAACCTTTTCCTGTACGGCCATCGTAAAAGGCTGTTCCATGGTTTTGAACGCACTGAAGGAGTGGGGTGTATGGATGTGGCCGTTTACATCGGGCCGTCTTTTCCCCTCAAATGAGACTAAGGGTAAATTTTCTGCATGTTGAAGATAGAGCGGGTAAATTTCAGTTTGATCAATCATGAGTTTTCTTTTTTACAAATTAACAAAAAATCAACCTGAATAAGGAGGCCGGATGTTTGTTTTAGCTTTTTATTAAAAAATAATGTCTCCGGCTGATCCTCTTTCCGGGGCCTTAATGTAAAAAAATGTTAACAAGAAAGTATTTAAATGAATGGAAATGAGATGTTTGTCAATTTTTAAAATATACAGGAACCTGATATGACCATGCCTTAACAGATTATTCCCTATTTTTGCAAGGACAGCACGAGTTAAATACAGGTACTTTAAGTGACCTGACGATAAAACAAAACAAACAGCATGATGAACAGAAGAGCTGCAATCCTTGTTCTTTTATCGTTGATGGCCGGATCGGGAGTATTGTATGCAGGGGGTCTTAAGCGACCCCAGTTGCAGGATACCATTAAACTGGCCGGGATTGCCCCGGTTGAAGCTGTCGACACTTCCCTGATTGGACCCGAATCGTTGCTGAGCGATACCCTCTCCCCGGTAAATGAGAACCAACTGCCCCCTTTTGCATCTGTGCTTGGAAGTTTTTACATCCCCCACAAAGGGAAGGTTATCAGCCGGTATGGCATCAGGAGGGGAAGGATGCATACGGGGACTGATATTAAATTGAACAGGGGAGATACAGTGTATGCAGCTTATTACGGGGAAGTAAAACGGGCCTCTGCCTATTACGGTTATGGAAATCTGGTGGTTTTGAGCCATTCACACGGGCTGGAGACCTATTACGCCCATTTGTCCTCTATTCTGGTTCGGCCCGGCGACTTCATTTCCCCCGGAGAAGCCTTGGGATTAGGTGGTCGGACGGGTCGTGCCACTACCGACCATCTTCATTTTGAGATCAGGGAAAATGGGAAAGCCTATAATCCGGAACTGGTCTATGATTTTGAAAATGCAGTCATCCGTACTGAAATAGCCGGGAAGGAGGCATTAGCCGAGTTGATCCGGAATCCCAAAACGGGAGAGGAGATCTCTATTACAACACCACGGGGCAACAGTTATGCGGTGGAGATGTCGGCCGGTCAAATGGCTGAGTACGTAATCAAGGCCGGTGATTCACTCTGGGAAATTGCACGCCGTTTCAATACTTCCGTAGCAGCTTTGTGTGAACACAACAACCTGACTTCCCGGTCGGTTCTTAGAATCGGAACCGTATTGAAGATCTTCGGAGCATCCCATCGTTGAGGGTCTGATCCGGTAAAAAAGCAAGGGAGGATTAAATCCCCCTTGCGTTTCTATCGAGTTGTTCAGCTTCAGAAAAATCGTTCGATGTCACATGCCCGTCCAGCGGAAGGATTCTTTCATGGATGGCATCGATGATCCAGGATGCCTGAGGGAAGAATGCATCTTCCAGTTCATAAGCCGGGGTGATCCAGTTGCGTGAGCCTACCACCACCGGAGGAGCGTCTAAATAATCGAAAGCCAGTTCAGCGATGTTGGAGGCCAGGTCGCGCATGAACGAACCTCTTCCGGTTGCATCTCCGGCAATGACAATCCTGCCTGTTTTTTTAACCGATTCAATAACTGTTTCATAGTTGAAAGGCACCAGGGAGCGTGCATCAATTACTTCGGCAGAAATCCCGTATTGCTGCTCGAGTTTCTTTGCAGCTTCGATGGCCCGGTACAGGGTTGCCCCTATGGTC
>CAZLDP010000618.1:0-1928 GCA_964558145.1 uncultured Prolixibacteraceae bacterium
CGCCGTTCCACATCACATTGATGTCGTGAGAGGAAGGTAAAAGGGTTTGGGCCTCAAACTCCACCAGCACATTTCCCGGGAAATCTTGTTTCAGAATGGCCATCCCAGGCCAGTTCCCCCGGTTTTCTCCTACCAGCCAGCCATTGTCCACCTTCCATTCGCTGTGGTGGGTCGTCCAATTGGTTGCAAATTCTTCTTCCGTTACCAGTTTATTATATAGTACCTGGGACGAATCGAGAATTATTTGCTTCTTCATCAGCTCAATCACCTTCATGTTCTCACGATAATTTTTAGCTTCATTCTTATCTTTTGTTCCAAAACCACATCCCAACCATAATCCGGCAAGCAGACCCAAGAGGGAGACTTTAATGGCCATATTTCTCATCACAGAATGATATCAATTGGTTTTCTATTCTGCCATTTGCCTCTTGTAAAATCGGGGAAATCGACCGGACGGCTTCTATTCATTACCGATTCTTCGGTAAGGGCAGTAATAATGCTCCAGGTAGCCGCATCATAAACATCAATGGGGAATTCAGTGCGATTCCGGATGGCTTCAATGAAGTCCCGCATGCAGAGATAATCACTACCGCCATGTCCTGTTTGTAAAGCTGTGTCTCCGAATTTTTTCCAGAGCGGATGATCAAATTTTTCCAGATATTTGTCTGCATCTTCCCACTGATCGGATTTCGGGCTAAGGTCTTCAAGGTACAATTTATTCAGGGTGCCCGAATAAATTCCTTTTGTTCCCTGTATCCTGTAAATAAAATCAACCGGTCGAGGACTCAGTGAATCGTAATATAATGTGACGGTTATCCCCATCGAAGTCTGAATAAGGGAACAGTTTACATCTCCTGCCTTAAAGGCAGCTTTGGCTGCGGGACTTTCGGATCCATACTTCTTTGTCGCATAATGCTTTAATCCAAGCGACCTGCTGCTCATCGAAACCAGGTATTCGAACCGGTTACCCCGGTTAATATTGATCCACTGGGCCACCGGGCCAATGGCGTGTGTCGGGTAACGGTTTCCCGTATTGTTGAGATACCGTTCATGCGCCCGCCAGAGCAATTCGCCTTTTGAGCCGATAGTTGCATAGCGGACATCGTGCTGATACCCGGTTTCAGCATGGGTTAATTCCCCGAACATCCCCTGCCTGACCATGTTCAGCACCATCATCACATTGCGCATGTAAGTGTAATTTTCCATGAGCATGCAGTGCATCCCCGTTTTTTCGGCTGTTTCAACAAGTTCCCATGCTTCGTCAAGTCCGTCGCAAGCAGGCATTTCCGTTCCGCCATATTTACCCCCTTTCATGGCTGCCACCATAACCGGGGTATGCAATCTCCATGGAGTAGCCGTAAAAACAGCATCTAAGTTGTTCAATTCAGCCACTTTCCTGTAATCTTCAGGTCCAGTAAAACCCAAAGGCCTGGCCTTGCCTGCTTTTTGGATCAGACTCTGTGCCTGCTCCACCCTTTCTGGAACAATATCACAGACAGCCGGAATCTCCACCCCCTCGTGCATCAATGCATTCTTAAGCATCGCCATCCCCCTGCTGCCCACACCTACAAATCCGATTCGGACAGGACGACCCGCGGAAGAAGGAGAAAACCCATAATTAAAACCGGAAGCAGCAACCCATAAACCGGCTCCGGCCGCAGATTTGAGAAACCCACGGCGGTCCATCGGAAAACTCGACAAATTCTCTACTTGTTTCATACTATGTGGATCGTTTTTTTAAGATACAAGTGCACAAATAATTAGAACGTAATTCTTTCTTTCAATTCATTTCTGGGTACACCGCTATAACGGTCAGAATACAGGAAAACGTCATCATTGAAACTCCCCGATTCGCCTGATGCAAGCAGAATGCGTCCGTCGGAATCCAACTACATGACCACCTTCCCCAGAGCGGATGGGTTTTACGG
>CAZLDP010000619.1:0-1928 GCA_964558145.1 uncultured Prolixibacteraceae bacterium
GGCCTGGGCCAGGGCCAGGGCAAAGAGGATATGCCGACCGTGCCTTAACCCGAAAACCCTGGCAGTAGCCCATAGCGCGGCGAATTTCAGCACAATCAGCAAAACTACCAGCCCCACAATCAGCAAGGGTTCACGGAAGAAAAGGCCGAAATTGATTCCGGCGCCCACTGAAATGAAAAAGAGTCCCAGCAACAATCCTTTAATGGGTTCAATGGTGACTTCCAATTCATGACGGTATTCATTTTCGGCCAGAACCACGCCTGCGATGAAAGTTCCCAACGCGGGGGAAAGGCCTATCCTGGCCGTTCCGTAAGCGCTGCCGATCACCAAAAGGAGTACCGAGGCGGTAAAGACCTCTTTCATGCCGGAACCGGCCACAAACCGGAAAATGTGACGGGCTACAAACCTTCCCGCAAAAATCACAGCCAGTCCAACTCCCACGATCAGGAGGAGTTGAAGGACTCCGGGAAGGGCAGCAAATCCCTCTTCGGGCGGGGGTACCTGTCGCTTCACTTCGGTAATACTCCCGATGACTGCCAGCAGGGGAAGTAGAGCCAGAATGGGAATGACGGCCAGGTCTTGAAAAAGCAAGACGGAGATTGCTGACCTTCCCCCGCTGTTTTTGAGAAGTCCCTTTTCGGAGAGGGTCTGCAATACGATGGCAGTGGATGAGAGGGACAGGATAAGCCCGATGGCGGCTGCCTGGTTGGGAAGGAAACCCATCAGCCAGGCAGCTACGGCAATCACAAAAGAGGTGAGCAGCACCTGCATTCCGCCCATCCCGAATATGGAATGTCGTGTCTTCCATAGCAGCGACGGTTGCATCTCCAACCCGATCAGAAAGAGCATCAGCACTACCCCGAACTCGGCAAAATGCATCACCTTTTCACTTTCCTGGCCAACCCACCCTAACATATAGGGACCAATGATCACCCCTGCCAGCAAATAGCCCGGCACCGACCCCAGTCCGGTTTTTTTGGCCAACGGAACAGTGATCACGGCAGCCAAAAGATAGATCATCGCCTGTAAAAAGAAATCCTGGTTGTACATGGGCTTGGTTTAATGGGTCCACGGATTGATGGTATCTCCATCCTCCCAGCGGATTGTGGGTAATGTGCCTTCGCGCAGGGCAGTCAGTAATCGTTCATAATCGCGTGCATAGGCGCTGATTTGGTCGTCGGTAAGCAGATGGGAGCCAAAAACTACAAAAGGGGGAAGATACTCCATGCCGCACAACCGGGCAGTCTGGTGAAAAGGGGAAAGAAACTGCTTGATGGAATAATGCTCCTTCTCTCTACGGGTGTAAACAGCCTCGTTCCCCCCGGTGCTGATTACCGAAAGGGCTTTTTTACCATGAAGGGAGGTTCCCTTGCGACCATACGCAAAGTTGTGCTCTAATACCAGATCGATCCATTCTTTCATCAGAGAAGGACAACTGTACCAGTAAAAAGGGTGTTGCCAGATCAGAATATCTTGCTCCTGAATGAGTTGCTGCTCCTGTTTCACCGGAATGAAATAGTCGGGATATCTGTCATACAGGTTGTGAAAAGTCACTCCGCCGAACGACTGAGCCATTTCGGCCAGGATTTTGTGAATCCGTGATTTGTGAAAGGCAGGGTGTGCAAACAATATCAGTATCTTATTCATATTCAACAGAATAGAAAAAAGGGTTTCTTTGTTGAAATATGTTTGAAAAGTAATAAAAAATGGGAAACCCTTTACTATCGTTGGAATTCGGTTTGAAAAAAAGAGGGAATCAGCCAGATTCGCTCCCTGGAGAGTGGCAAACCGTTCAAAATCCGCTTTTCCCTAAGTTCTGGCACTTTTTAATTATTTTAGTTTTGCAAGCGATCTTTGCCTACTGGCGGTATGTGTTGTTGGCGTCGAGTCGCGGTGGCGCGTGTTTTTGCACTCGTGGTGCGATGCAG
>CAZLDP010000620.1:0-1923 GCA_964558145.1 uncultured Prolixibacteraceae bacterium
GTTTGGTTACAGCCACATCGACAGACCAGCCCTGGGCGACATGGCCGGGGTGTTTCTGCTGTTGGCTATCGGGCACCCCGGCACGGGTTTCCGGTATGACCACTTTACCCCCGAAGGGGCATTTTCCATTTCCACGGCCGAACTTCTCGAAATCCTTGGAGAAGTGCCCCTGAAGACCCCTGAAATCATGGCAGGAATCAGAGAACTGATCCTTACCAATCTCATGGAGATAAAGGCAACTATTTGAAATAATTATATATTGAAATTATTATTAACCTGATGACGATGAGTAAAATAACTTCTTTGGCTGATCTGAAAAAGATGAAAGAACAGGTTCAGGCCAATTTGAAACTGAGGGAAAACAGCGATGCTTCCGACACGCTGGTCCAGATCAAGGTAGGCATGGCCACTTGCGGGATTGCTTCTGGAGCTAAGGAAACGATGACTTTCCTTGTGGAGGAGACCAGCCACCAGGCTATTGACGCGGTGGTGACTCAAACCGGTTGTATGGGATTTTGCTATGCAGAGCCTACCGTGGAAATCACGCTTCCTGGCAAGGAGCCGGTGGTTTTCGGCTATGTCGACAAGGCAAGGGCACGCGAAATTATTGACAGGTATATCATTAAAGGAGAGCTGGTTGATGGGATCATTCCTGTCAATTTCAGGACAATCGATGAAAAGTAAAACGACAACCTAATCCTTAAACTATGTCTGAATATAACATGCAAATTTTGGTTTGCGGGGGTACCGGTTGCAAAGCCTCTGAAAGTGAAGAGATTCGTTCTTCCTTTGTGAATCTTCTCTCCAAATACGGGCTGGAAGATGAGGTCCAGGTGGTGATGACCGGCTGTTTTGGATTTTGCGAGAAAGGACCGATTGTGGAAATGATGCCCGACAAAACCTTTTATGTTCATGTGACGCCTGCCGATACGGAGGAGATCATCAAGGAACATATTGTCAAGGGACGGCAGGTTGAGCGACTTTTATACCGTGATCCTGTGACCAGTACGGTCGTTCATGATTCCAAGCACATGGACTTCTACAAAAAACAGCTTCGTATTGCCCTCCGGAACTGCGGATTCATCAATCCGGAAAGTATCGACGAGTATATTGCCCGCGATGGGTACCTTGCCCTGGGTAATTGTTTGTTAGAGAAAACCCCTACTGAGGTGATTGACGAGATCAAACGGTCGGGTTTGCGGGGTCGTGGCGGCGGCGGCTTTCCCACAGGTCTCAAGTGGGAGATTACGGCCAAAGTAAAAGGAGAGCAAAAATATGTGGTGTGTAATGCCGATGAGGGCGACCCGGGCGCTTTCATGGACCGGTCTATTCTGGAGGGCGACCCCCATTCCGTGATTGAAGCCATGGCAATCAACGGCTATTGCACTGGCGCCTCCAAAGGCCTGGTCTATATCCGGGCGGAATACCCGCTTGCCATTACCAGATTGAAGATCGCGCTTCAGCAGGCCCGTGAGTACGGGTTGTTGGGAAAGGATATCATGGGATCGGGATTTGATTTTGACATCGAACTCCGATACGGAGCCGGCGCATTCGTCTGTGGAGAGGAGACCGCCCTGATTCACTCCATGGAAGGGTGTCGCGGAGAACCCACCTTTAAGCCTCCTTTCCCCTCCGAATCGGGATACTTAGGCAAACCCACCAACGTCAACAATGTGGAGACCTATGCCAATATCCCGGTAATTATCAACAAGGGAGCGGAGTGGTTCAGTTCCATCGGCACCGAAAAATCGAAAGGAACAAAAGTGTTTGCCCTTGCAGGGAAGATTAACAATGTGGGATTGATCGAAGTCCCCATGGGAACCACACTCCGGGAGGTTATCTACGATATCGGAGGAGGCATACGGGACGGAAAGAAGTTTAAGGCGGTTCAAACCGGGGGCCCCTCTGGAGGTATGCTTACCG
>CAZLDP010000621.1:0-1920 GCA_964558145.1 uncultured Prolixibacteraceae bacterium
TGCAGGTGTGTGAATCTGAATTCTACTCCCATCACGAAGAACCAGCCCTCCGCCAATTTCCTCATTGCCTCCGCTCTTCCAGGTTTTTCCATTGTCATCCGAAATCATGTAACGCTTGCTGCTCTTTCCATAACTGCTTATATGATCCTCGGCCATATTCCAGGTAGCAATCAGTTTGTTGCTGATACTCCGGTAGATATTCGGAAACTGGAAAAATCCCCATTTCTCAGGTTTGTCGGCCACTCCCAGGATGTAAGGTTCGGACAATCTAACATTCAGGATGGGTTTGCCTTCCTTTGTGCAGGTCACATGGGTTGCCCCGAATGTGGAAATTCCCGGTTTAATTTCAGAAAACGAAGCAGGACCTTTTTCTTCCCAAAAGCGGAGCGGCGGGTTATAATCCCCCTCTATTGTTTTTTCGATTTGCGATACCGGGATCTTTGCCAGATAAACCGATGTACGACCTTCATGGGAAGAATAGTAGGAAATCCACAGCTCTTTTCCTTTAATCAACAGTCCCGGATAACTGTTGTCGCCCCCCGAAGGAAGCTCTGCCACTTCCCTGATCTCGCCTTCTTTCCGGTATACATACACCGAAGTTTTTGCCTTGTTGTCGAGGCCGAACGAGCGGGTTCCGATGATATACCAGTCGTTTCTGAACGGAATAATATGGGGACCACCCAATCTTAAACCTGTTTCTTCCCATTTCCAGCTTGTGTAAGGATAGCTGCTGGTGCCGATGCGCCCTAACCGGGGTTCACTGTCAACCCGTACCAGTATAATCATATTGTCATCGCGATCAAAGGCAACGGTTGATTCCCCGGGGACTCCCTCCATGGGTAACCGGGTTACCAGTTCATAGTCGATGCCGTTTTGAGTTTTCACTAGGGACAGGTCGCTCTTTTTGCTCTCTTTTTTGTGATATACAACCCCGTAGCCTGTTCCCTTGTGCCACGTCACCCGCCAAAGCCAGTCATAGTCAGTTTTAACCTCCGGATCAATATTTACCGGTTCAGGCGATGAGAAAGTGCGACTTTCCCTGTCGTAGAATGAGGCATGGGTCAACCTGTTGATTAATACGCGGGTTTGATTGTTGTAATTGGAACCTCCCATCAGTACCATTAACCGGCCCTTGGGATCGATCGATAATTTCGAATCCCTGAGGTCGTAATCGGCTTTCTCCAGTAAAGCGACTGATTCCCATTTTTTCCCGTTTGATGAAACCAGAATCCGGATTTTACCGTCTATGTCGTCAGGCCAGGGTACATGACCGCCGCCTTCGCGAAAGGTGCAGTAATACTTGTTGTCGTACTTAATCAGATCGGTAAAAGCATTGTGAGGAGCCTGATCCCAAATCTTCTTTGCTTTTACACGCGATTTCTGCTCTTGGCCGGCAGAACTTGCCGTGCAAATACACAAGATTATTAGCCAAATATATCGTTTGACCATTGGTGTTGTTTTTTTATTTATCGAATCAGTTCAATCTGTCAGTTTGTAAAATGGGTTGCTTCCAATTCCTTCATTCTCAATTTTTCCAATGCCGGCATGAAAGTCACTCATGATGTCTCCTTATTTCGGAAAATCCCTGGTAAACTGACTTTATGGGATCTTAACGGTTTTAACATCTGCCGAAAACGTATCAATGGCAAGCGGTTCGGGCAGAAACTGGGAACAATAGGATACCACGGCTGAGGTGTCGACTCCGGTAATTATTATGGCGCCTGTGATCTCTTTATTGGTTAACAGCAACGTTTTCTGTAGTCCACCGATCTCATTGTAGAGAATTTTCACCCCAATTTCTTCCTCATTGATCGGATTTGAAAAATTTAGCGTCAGCGACTTATCTGTATCATTGTATGAAGTCGATTTCAGCACCCTGTTCGACAAACCCGACCTGTAGTTCTCCCCATAAACGGAAAT
>CAZLDP010000622.1:0-1908 GCA_964558145.1 uncultured Prolixibacteraceae bacterium
CGGTAATTGCGCAGGCGGTTCCTTTGCTGATCTCCCCTGTTCTTTCCAGCAGGAGAGAGATCGCGAACCGGTAGAAAATGTTGCGGTTGCCGATGAATCCGGTATTCAGGAAAAAGGTGGCAGGTACTCCTTTCTCCCGGAGGATGGGGGCTGCCACCGTGTAAATTTCCTTCAGGCCATCGTCGAAAGTGAGGTGAAAGGAGGGTTTCCGGAGCGGAATTATGCCTGCAGCACTGTTTATCAGGTCGGTAGCACCGACCGGCTCGAAATGACGGAGCAGGAAGTCGAGGTCAGCCCTGAAGGCTTTTGTAGTCCGGATCTGCAATACATGGGCCAGGTGGGGTAATCTTTCATCGCTGACCGAATGGTAAAAGGGCAGGATCAGAGGTTGCCGGGATGCATTCTGCAGCGCTTTTACCGGCAGGGGAGCGGCACAAAAAGCTGCTGTTTTTCTGATCATTTTTCGGTAATCCATTTCTTTTATTTTTTGATCAGCCTAATCAGGGCAGGCAACCGGTTGAGGGTAAAGACAAAATATGGTTTTTTGACGGCTCCGAAGGAGGCGAAGAAGCGGTCGACCCCTTCAACCGAGGAACCTTCGAAGTCAAAGTCCAGGTTGCTCCCGGCATGGAGGCGGATGACATGGTCAAGAAGGGCAAAACCTCCCCTGAGATTTCTTCCACGGGGAGAGTTGCATGCGGCCATGTAACACATTTGGTTGTGCCAGACCAGGAAAAAGGCAGCAGTAAGAATCTCTCCCTGAGGTGTTCTTGCCGTAAATAGTCTCCCTGTTCCTGTTGGCAGTGTGGCCTCCATAAGGTACCGGAACCGTTTCCAGCTTTTTCCGGGTACCGGAATCTTTTTGGAAAATTTTTGAAGGTGGAAGAAAAGGGCAGGATCGGATTCTTCTGCGACGATCACCTGATTCTGTACCGCCTTTTTCAGGTTCCGGGTGACGTTGTCGTCGTACCCCTTCACCACGATATCATACGGGCTTGTCAGAGAGAGGATGCGGGTGTGGAGTTCCCTGGCAGCAAATCCTTTGGCCTGCTCCATATCGCCGGGTTCTCCGGTCTGGTACTGCACATAACGGAACCTGGCTGCCAGCGAGCGGAAAAACTCCTTCCGGAGGGCAGGAGGAGGGGAGGGGAAGATCCCCAATTGCTGGGCAAAAACAGGCTGGTACACGTAAGCGATCCCCCATTTCCGGCGGTGAGGAACAGGCATTACATAGCGGTAATCGCCCGAAACCAGTACATCCCATGTTCCGGCCATGAGGCGGAGAAACCACGAAGTGGCATATACCAGCCGGTTTTCCGCCTGCTCCACACAATGGTCGTATCGCGCAACGTCCAATTCGCTTTGCCCGACCCACCTGGGTAGTTCTGCATCATTCATGTGCATGGCAGAATCCCATTTGGTTCATGGTTTCAAAAACCCGGAGGTATCCCTTCCATGTTCCCTGGTCCGACAGCGATTCGTTGTGCCAGATGCTGCAGAAGGTACCCCCGCAATGCCTTACTTCGTCCATCAGGGTATTTATTTTTGCAATAGCTTCATCGGGAGTTAAGCCAAGATAGTGGCGCAGGGTCACATCCATAACCTGAAAAGGATGGATCAGCAGCCGGGTGGTTTGTTCCCGCGATAAATCATAATGGTAATAAGGAGTGCAGATTCCTGCCCTGAACCCGGGCTTGTCAGGATATCCCATGGTAAAGTCGTCAGTGAGGCCTGCTTCAATCACTCTCCGGTAAGTGCCGGGAAACCGGAGGAGGAGGAAATGGTTGCGACTGGAGGTAACCGGTTTCCCAGTGATCGTTTCGAGCCGTGTTTTTTCTTTTCTGATCCGATTATCTGAAGAACCGGCCGAGGAAGCATAAGAGGGATGGAGCCCGATCGGGAATTTCC
>CAZLDP010000623.1:0-1904 GCA_964558145.1 uncultured Prolixibacteraceae bacterium
CTTTGACAGCGCAAGAAAATTGTCCCAATCGTTATAGCTCCTGAACTCAGCAGTCACCGGATGTTTGACATGGATTCTCTGCAGAAGCTGCATGATCTCTGCTGCCCCGTAAAAAATGAGGTCAGAACCCGTATTGCGGCCAATATTCCAAATTTTCACCAGCCAATAAGGAAAACCAATCTCTTTCTCTGCATTGTCGGGAACATAAACAATGGTTCTCTTGATGGTCGACAGGGGCTGTACAGCCCTGTAAATAAGGGTTGTCGTATTGCAGGTATTGAGGATTCCGTTGGTCAGGTCTCCCAGGAAGGAGTCGGAGATACCCCGCTTTTCATGGAGGCCAATGATGAGATCGGTGACTTTGTTTTCTTTCACCACACTGCTGATACCGTTGACCAGGTTTATATCATAGCGAATCAGGGGCAAAAGGGTGTTATCGGTGGCGGAGGCTGCTTTCTGGGCTTTTTCCATCAGGCGGACGGCGTTTTTCTCGGCAGCCGGATTCTGCTGTAAATTATTAATAATATTCAGGCCGATGAGTACCCCGTTCCGTAAGTTGGATTTCACGGTGACACTCAGGTTAACCAGTTCGTCCACGTTGTCGATGTTTCCCAGCGGAATCAGGATTTTCTCGTCCATTTCGGCTTCTCCGGGAATCTCATCGGCAGTGATTTCGCTCAATACCGTTTGCTGGGCACTTTTCTGGGTCACAAAGGACGCGATGGTACAGGTAATGAGAATCATGATAACTGTCCCATTGAGTACGGTATCGTTGAGGAGTCGGATAGGTGTTCCGTCGGCGGCGGTTCCCAGGATCACGTTGTAGCCTACCAATACGGCTGCCAAGGTCGAAGCCGCCTGGGAATTGGTCAGCCCGAACATCAATCCCCTCTCCGTGGCGGTGTAATTGAAGGTTTTTTGAGCCATCCAGGCGGCGATCCACTTGGCGGCAGTGGCTACCACCGTCATGACCAGGGCTACAAAAAAGGCATTCCGGTCAGTTAGAAAGGAGCGTACATCAATGAGCATTCCCACGCCGATCAGAAAAATGGGAATGAACAAGGCATTGCCCACAAATTCGATCCGGTTCATCAGTGGGGAGGTAACAGGAATCAGCTTGTTCAGCGACATGCCGACCAGGAAGGCCCCCACGATGGGTTCAATACCGGCCAACTGCGACAGGAAAGAACCCAGGAATACCATCCCAAGCACAAAAATATACTGCCCGACGCTTTCATGGTACCGTTTGAAGAACCACCGGCCTATCAGGGGAAATACAAAAATAATCACCAACCCAAATAAAAGAAAGGATATGGCCATCCTGATCCAAAAAGCGGTATTGATTTCTCCTTTGGTCATTCCGACTATGATGGCCAGCACAATAAGGGCTCCCACGGTGGTAATGATGGTGGCTCCTATAGAGATGTTGACCGCCCTGTTCTTGGCAATACCCAGTTTGCTGACAATGGGATAGGTGATCAGCGTATTGGAGGCGTACATGCTGGCCAGCAACACCGAAGTGATCCAGGAAAACTTCAGAAGATAATAACTGGTCAGGGTCCCCAGTATCATGGGCACAATAAAAGTGTAGAATCCGAAGATGCTGCTTTTCCCTGTATTTTTCCAGAATTCGTCCGCATCCATTTCCAGACTGGAAATGAACATGATATAAAGTAGTCCCACAGTTCCGAAGAGGACGATGCTGCTGTCGCGGGTGATCAGGTTGAATCCGTTGGGGCCGATAAGGATGCCGGCGATGATCAGGCCAATCAGATTGGGAATGGAAAGGCGGTCAAGAAGGATAGGGGTGAAAAGAATAACAAAGAGTATTACCGAGAAGATGAGCACCGGGTTTGTTAGCGGAAGGGTCATATTGATAACAGCCGTCAGTGTTATATTAATTC